>DATDNL010000439.1:0-5556 GCA_036518315.1 Flavisolibacter sp.
ACCAGCCTTCCTGCCGAAGGCTATGATTACTCTCAAAAAATACCGGTTCATCGAAGCCTGCGCCCGTGGAAGCAGGCAAACAGTTCCTCAAAGATCATCGAACATCATAATATCGTTGACTTCAGTTACTTTTTTAAGGAAGTGGGCATAAAGATGTAAGTCGGTTTACTTTAATCTTAGCAGGCCTTTACTGTCAGCTTCAATCTTGTTTTCAGCCTGGAGGAATTCAATGGCCTTCCAGGCTTTTTCTTTTCTGAAAGACTTTATCTGCTCTATCAATTCTGTAGCCGTTTGTTGCTTTTTGGAAAGCTCGTTTGAAATGAGGAGAGTTATTTCTTCGAATTCCTCGGGCGATAGTTGCGTAGCCTTCCTGTTGAGGCAATTGTCGCAGATCCCGCAGTCGGTTGTATTCCTGTCTCCAAAGTAAGTGTTGATGAATCTGCTGCGGCAAGCATCACTTTTAGCATATTCAATGATGGTTTGCACCCGCCTGATGAAGGACTCCTTTCTTTTGTTATAAAGAGCCAGGTTGATTTTCAGGTCCTGTACAGGCACGCGATTCTTCTTAAATACCATTTGGGGTTCTTCGTTCTGTGGCGAATAGCTGATGATCGCGAAAGAAGCTATTGTATGAAGCTCCTGCTTAATTGAGGCTTCGTCATTCTTCATCAAGCGGGCCAATAAAACTTCTGATATGAATGCAGGAAAATCGAAGACACCTTCATAGGTCCTGAGCAAAATTGTAAGAATCGGTTCGTGCTGAGGATAGTGCTTTTCGAATTCGGCCAACTCGCGTTTCGAAGTTGTGAATACTAAAGTTGAAGGGCTAAAGCTTTTTTCATTGAATTCAATCCAGCCGTCGCTCTCCAGGGCTTTCAAGGCGTATAAAGCTTCGGTGCTATTTAGCTTGAAGTTCCTTGCGAAATCATCGAACCGGAAGTTGAAGCTCTTATACTCGCCGGTGTAGGCTGGAACTTGCAGGAAATTCGTCAATGCTGCGTACACGTTCCTGATTGGCTCCATCCCGGGGAATCGCATTATATGCAGGTCTTCCAAATCAGCAAGATCTTTTTCATCGTGCAGCAAAACGGCATAGGCTTTCTTTCCATCTCTGCCTGCCCGTCCGGCTTCCTGGTAGTAGCTCTCCAAACAATCAGGAATGTCGACATGTACTACGAGTCGCACATCGGGTTTATCGATGCCCATACCGAAAGCGTTGGTACAGACGATCACTCTCGTCTTATTGTCAACCCAGTCCTTTTGCCGTTGGTTACGCTCTTCTTGTTTTAGGCCCGCATGGTAATTAGAACTTGAAACACCATGCATTTGCAAGAGCCTGACAATTTCATTTGTACGCCTCCTCGTTCTGCAATAGACAATGGCACTACCCTGCACCTTCGTTACTATATCAACCAGCTTGACGAGTTTCGAGTCTACTTTGAAAACGCTGTAAGAGAGATTCTTTCGTTCGAATGACTGCCGGTAGATGTGTTGCTTTTTAAACTCCAGCTTCTCGCAAATATCTTTTTGCACTTCTGGTGTCGCCGAGGCGGTAAGCGCGAGAATCGGGATGTCCGGAAGCTCCTCTCTTAATTCTGCAATGCGCAAATAGGAAGGTCTGAAGTCGTAGCCCCATTGCGAAATACAGTGTGCTTCATCCACCGCCACGAGATTTACATTCAGCGCGGGCAGGTATTCCTTGAAGAGAGAAGTCTCTAAACGTTCGGGCGATACGTAGAGGAATTTGAAGTAGTCGTGGGTGGCATTCTTTAATGTTTGTATCACATCTGCCCTCTTCATTCCTGAGTGTATGAGTAAAGCAGGAATACCTCTTTTCTTCAGGTTCTCAACCTGGTCCTTCATCAAGGCGATCAATGGAGAAATAACAATACAAATGCCTTCTTGTGCGAGTGCAGGGACCTGGAAGCAAATGGATTTGCCGCCACCGGTTGGAAGGATGGCAAGCGTGTCGTTTCCGTCCATTACAGAATGGATGATCTCCTTTTGCAAGGGCCTGAACTCCTCATGATCCCAGTACTTCTGTAATATAATTTCAAGATCAGTCAATAGAAATGGTGCTTAAGACATTTTTAGAGGCGGCAACTTAGAACTTATTGGCTAGAAGATAAAACTTTCTACAGTTCGTCGAGTAACCTGTAGCAAGAGGAAGAGAGAGCGGCTATGACTTCGATTTGGTCTTGCGTGGCCAGTTTCAGTTCGACCAACATTTCAGTGGCAGCATCGATTATGATCAGGGCATTCTTGGCACTGCGAACGAACTTTTTTCTCTTCTTTGACTTTACGAATACACCCTGTGCGAGGTTCACATGGAGATTTAGTGCTGTTGTGCGTATATAGCGGGTAAAGTTTGTCTTTTCGTCGGCGGGTAATTCGTGTGTAAGCTCATAGCAGGCAATGACCAGTTTTTTGGACAGGTTGTACACCTCAAGACTTTTATATCCGCTAGCTTTGGCCATAGTCGTCACGGATTACACAGGAAAGGGAATTTAGCGATGGCAGACCGCCTGTAATTTTTCACAAGAATGGGCACGGTTGGTTTGAAAGAAGTCTTTTGGGCGTTTAAGAACGTGAAAATAAGTAAAATTTCTTACTGTACCCTTTTCACGAAAAGGCGTACCGAGTTTATAGCCAGAACCACATCGCTCAATCCCATGATCAAAGCACCGTAGGTCGGACCATAAGTGCCGAGGAGTCCAACGGCGGCCACGGGGATAGCAACTATGTTGTAGGCAAAGGCCCAGAAAAGGTTTTGCTTGATAGTGATATAGGTATGTTTACCGAGGCCAAGGGCCATAGGAAGCTTATTCAGGCCGCTGCTCATTAACACTACTGAGGCACTTTGCATGGCCAGTTGAGAGGCCTCGCTCATGGAGATACCGATGGTGGCTTTTGCAAGGGCCGGAGCATCGTTGATGCCGTCGCCGACCATGATAGTAGGCTGCTGGTCGGTGAGTTCCTGTATTTTTTGGAGCTTTTGCTCGGGTGTTTGTTCGGCTATGACTTCTGCTATGCCCACACTATCTGCCAGTTGACGGCTCTTCTCGTAACGGTCACCACTAAGAAGGACGGTTTTGATACCCCTGGATTTGAGATATTGAACAACGGAGTTCGACTCAGGTCTTAATTCATCTGCGAGGTCGATCCAACCAAGTAGCTCATTGTTTCGTACGACATAAACATTGTGGTTCTCTTCCGTGCTCAGTCCCAGGGCCAGTTTATGAGAGCCAAGGGCAAACTCCACTCCGTCCATGTCGGTGGCCAGCATACCCTTGCCCTTTATTTCTTCGATCTTTCTCCAACGCAGTTCGTTGGGAACCCTCCACTCTTTGGCAATGGTTTTTGCCAGTGGGTGGTTAGAATATTTTTCGAGAGAGTAGACGATGCGTTTGAACTCCTCGTCGGCGATTAGAGATTTGAAGTTTGAGATTTGAAATTTACCGGTTGTGAGCGTACCTGTTTTGTCGAAGACTACCTGGCGGATGTCTTTGAACAATTCGAGGCTTTTGGAATTACGAAATAGAATACCGTTGCGCGCGCCCCTTCCCAATCCCACTGCAATGGCTGCAGGAGTAGCAAGGCCCATTGCACAAGGGCAAGCGATCACCAGGACTGCAATCGCTCTTAGAAGTGAAGGAGTGAATGCACCAACGACGGCCCAGTTAATGAGAAGGGTCATAAGGGCAATGATCAATACTGTGGGGACGAATATCGCGCTGATCTTGTCGGCCAGCTTTTGAACAGGAGGTTTCTCGCCCTGTGCTCTCTTTACAAGATTTAGAATATTAGATAGGACAGTATCGTTACCCACTGCTGTGACCTGCGCCTTGAGTGTTCCTTCTTCCACTATACTACCCCCCACGATTGCATCTTTTGCTTTTTTGTGAATGGGAGTGCTTTCGCCGGTAAGCAAGGCTTCGTTTACATGTGCTTCACCCCATAAGATCTTACAGTCCGATGGGACCTGTTCACCAGTTCTTACCAGGACAAGGTCGCCGACTTTTAATTGTGTATTCTCCACGGGCAAGATGACTTCTTTGTGCTCATGGTCGAAGGCGATCATGTTGGCCATTACTTTTTGCGATTTCACCAAAGCCTTAAGAGCCCTCTGCGTGGATTTTACGGATGCATGTTCGAGGTATTCGCCAAAGGAAACGAGGGTAATAATGGTGGCCGTGGTCTCGTAGTAGAGATAGCCCTCGCCAAGGTTGAAAACGGTGCCGATGAGACTGTAAATGAAAGCTGCAGAAGAACCAATCGTTACGAGCACATTCATATTAGGCAGACGGTTGAGCAAACTCTTGTAGCCTGATTTACCAAAGGACATCATTCCAATGGTGTATACTGGGAGAACAAGAATTAGCTGCACCCAGGGATTCATTAACACAGGAATGTGAAGCCCGAACATGTGCAACATCAACAAGACTGTAAAGGGCAGGCAGAACCAGAAACGGTTGATGTCGTTTGTCAGAATGGGTTTTAGAAAGGATTGCTTTTGTTGTTTGGCTCTATCAGCAAATTGGACTTTATAACCGAGAGATTCGACTCCTTCTACCAATTGTTGTTTTGAAGCTCCTCCGTTCAGATCGAAGCGCACGTCGCCGTCAATAGGATTTACGGTGATGTTAGCCGCTCCTTTCTTTTGAAGATATTTGTTGATCGTCAATGCACAATTGGAGCAATGCATCCCCTCGACTTTCCATTGTACTTGTTCCATTCTACGGGCGAAATTTGTTCACCTGCAAAGGTAGCCCAGGGCAAAAGCTTTGAAAAGCAGCGAAGGTTCTATCTTTTCAACGGTGTTGCAAAGCGGCGTTAATTTTGTTTTGCGAGGACTTTTTCTAAAATTCAGCCTATCAAAGGATAGATTTTCACCTGCCGCTATATTTCATATTCTGTATGTAGGTTTGCGCCATGCAGTTTGATGTAAGACTGGACGAACTGGAAACCTTTGCAGCCGACTTCTGGAGGACGGTCAAAGACTCAAAAGTGTTTGCGTTTCATGGAGTCATGGGGGCGGGCAAAACAACCCTTATTAACACTCTTTGTCGTTTTAAGGGCACTAAAGACGCTACCGGCAGTCCCACCTTTTCGATCATTAACGAATATTCCTATACGGAAAACGGTGTCGGCAAGAAGATTTTCCACATCGATCTGTACCGCTTGAAAGACGAGGAAGAGGTAATGCAGGCCGGCGTGGAAGATTGCGTTTACAGCGGCTCTGTTTGCATGGTGGAATGGCCGGAAAAGGCGCCCCACCTGTTTGATGACAAGGCCGTGCATGTTTTTATTGAACCATCATCGGAAACGGAGCGAAAGGTGATTGTGAATTAGCTGATGGAGAATGTGACAATGTGACGATGTGGCAATGCGGTAATCGGAAGACGGGATGAGCCCACTGGTCGGGGAGATTTGAATGTATTCGGCTTGAAAAGATCAGAACACGGATGAAAGGAATGAGGTGGATGCACACGGGTTTTTAAGTGGCTCATGCAAAACCTTTCGATCCGAGTCGTCCTCGCCCTCTTAATAAACGAT
>DATDNL010000440.1:0-9286 GCA_036518315.1 Flavisolibacter sp.
GAACAGGCTGTCTGAGATCAAAAATGAATTCATAAGTAACATAACTCACGAGCTTAAAACGCCTATTGCAACTGTAAGTGTGGCCATCGAAGCGTTGCGCAGCTTCAATGCGAACATGGACCCGGAGAGAACAAAAGAATACCTTGACATTTCGTCCAACGAATTGCAGCGTCTTTCCCTGCTTGTCGACAAAGTACTGAAGCTATCGATGTTTGAAAAGAGAGAAATTGAGCTGCAGTACGAGCCGCTTGATATGAGGAGCCTTGTTGATGAAGTGACCGCTTCTTTGCGTCTGCAGTTTGAGAAACATCATGCAGAGGTTACTATCAATTCAACCGGAGATACGAGCCTTGAAGCGGACAGGCTTCACCTTGTAAGCGTGATCTTTAATCTTTTGGATAACGCGTTGAAGTACAGTAATGAGGCGCCCCGGATCAACGTGAACATCATTGGCGAAGAAAAGAACGTTAACCTCGTTATTGAGGACTCCGGTATTGGTATCCCGGAAGAATATCGCGGGCGCATCTTCGAAAAATTCTTTAGAGTGCCTACGGGCAATTTGCACAACGCCAAAGGGTATGGTTTAGGATTGAGTTACGTTTCACACGTTATCAATAAGCACAATGGAAATATTAGCGTGGAATCAATTCCCGGTGATGGAAGCAAATTCATAATAAGGCTCCCGAGAAATGTGTCTTAGCGGCAGATTAACTAACTAACTTCGCAGTATGACAAAAGCAAAAGTTTTGTATGTAGAAGATGAGGTGTTTCTTGCGAAAATCGTCAGCGAAACTTTGCAGACACGTGGCTATGATGTCATCCTCGAAAGCGATGGAGGAAAGGCTCTAGAGCAATTTAACAAAGAAAAGCCAGATGTGTGCGTGCTTGATATCATGCTGCCCAATAAAGATGGTTTTGCCATCGCCGATGAAATCAGGGACAAGGATTCGCAGATACCAATCATCTTTCTAAGTGCCAAGTCTCAAACGAATGATGTAGTGAACGGTTTCAAGACCGGTGCCAACGATTATATCCGGAAACCGTTCAGTATTGAAGAGTTGATCGTTCGTATTGAAAACGTTTTGAGACATAAAACGATTGCGGCCCAAGATGTAGAAGAAGTTCAAATTGGTGCATACACCTTCAATTTAAAGCGCCAAACACTTAATCACCCCGGTGAACAACGTAAACTTTCTTATAGGGAAAGCGAGTTGCTGAAGTTGTTGTATGAGAATCGCGACAAGATTGTCGAGCGAAGCGAGATATTAATACTCCTTTGGGGAAGCGATTCCTTCTTCAACAGTCGCAACCTCGATGTTTATATCACCAAACTTAGGGGCTATTTAAAGCACGATCCTTCCATTGAAATTATCACCATTAAGGGCATAGGCTACCGTTTCGTCATGGCATAGGTTTTATACCTTCCCCTGTATGGCGGGCAGGGTGCAATTTCGACTTTATAAACGGGTATTGATTATCGCGGGCTCTGTCCTGGTTTCCCTATTTATACTTTTAATGTTCTTTGTGGACCGTTTTATCGAACCGGTTCTAAAGGATCGCCTGCACACGCTGATCATCCAGGGTTCAGATAGCCTATATACTTACACGTTAGGAAAGCTGAAGGCGAATTTCTATGGCGGCAATGTTGAGGTTGAAAATCTACACATAGACGTCGACAGCACCCGTTACGAGTATTTACGGAAAAGAAACGCATTGCCATCACTGACTATGCAGTTGAGCCTCGGACGTGGATACGTGAAGGGAGTTGGGATTTTTGACCTTTTATTTGGAAGAAAGATCAGGATTGAAGAGATCATGTCGAAGCAGGCAGACATCAAGCTCACGAGACATATTAGCCTGAAAGATTTGGATGAGGAAAAGTTGCCTGTCTGGAAGGCTATTCAGCCGAAGATAGCAAGCATTTACGTGGGCAAGATCAAGCTGGAAGGGATAAAGTTGTTATATAAGAATGTCGATACTTCGGAGTCAGTAAAACTTCAATTCGACAGATGCGATGCCTTATTCAAGGATATTCTTATTGATAGTGCTGCTTCGATGGATTCAAACAGAGTCGGTTTTACCAAAGAGATCGCAATGAGGTTTAACGATCTTAAGTTTCGGACAGCGGATTCGACGTACAAAATGAAGGCGAAGTGGATCACTTATTCTTCAAAGGACAGGACGCTGGAAGTGGATAGCTTTAAGCTTCAACCAACACTTGATAAGGAAGATTTCTACAGTGCCGCCAGCCGCCAGACCAGTCTTTATTATATCGAGTTTGCAAAGGTCAGGTTTGTAAATACCCGGCTAGATCACTTTATACACTACAATGTTATAGATGCAGATAGTGTTCTTTTTGAAAAGCCCGATGTTAAGATCTACGATGATAAATCCTTACCTCCTGACTTCGAGAGTAAGATAGGCAGGTATCCTCATGAGCGGTTATTAAATGCGGGCGCTACCATTATTGTAAAGAACCTTTCCTTCAAGGATGCCAGCCTGGAATTGACAGAGAAAGACGGAAAGACCAACCAGGAGGGGGTTATTGCAATCAACCATCTGACACTTAGTGCAAACAATATCACGAATGACCCGGCTTTGATCAAAAGAAATCCCATCTGCTCGGCAGATTTCAGCGGCACTATTTTCAACAGTAGTCCTGTATCACTATCATTAAGAATGTATCTTGATTCCACAAATGGACGTTTTGATGCCACGGGTTCTGTGAAGAATGTTTCGGCTGCTCAATTGAACCAGGTGTCGGTCCCGCTGGCAAACGTACAGATCAACTCATGCGATATTCATTACTTGCAGTTTGGTGTACAGGGTGAAGACTACAGCGCCAACGCCAATGTTCGAATGAGGTATAATAACCTGTCGCTAACCCTTCGTAAAACAGATGAAGAAACGGGACAAGTGACAACAAAGAAGTTTCTTACCAAGATCTTAAACCGGTTTGTTATTTGGCCGGACAACCCGGGACCGGGAGGAATAGAACGAACGGCTGAAAACAAGAGAGTGGCCAGGCTGACAACCCAATCATTCTTCGGCTTTCTATGGAAGACCATTTTTGCGGGCATGCAGGACGTGATGATGAAGTCTGGTAGATACGAATGATTAGTTTTACAGTATGCAAATTATCTCTGCTGAAAAGATTTTCACGGGTACGGAATGGCTTTCAAATCATGCTATCATTTTAAAAGGAGAACGCGTTGAAAATGTTGTACCGATGCCGGAAGTCGCTAAAGGCAACGAGGTAAGGCATTTCGATGACTGTTCTGTTGTTCCAGCTCTTATAGACCTCCAGGTGTATGGGGCTGGCGGAAAACTGCTTGCGGTGTACCCTGTGGCGGAAACATTACAGTTGATGTATGAGCAATTTAGCGCAGAGGGTACCTGTCTTTTCTTGCCCACACTGGCTACCAATACGATCGAAGTTTTTAAGAAATCAATTGATGCAGTACGTGCATATTGGAATGCAAAGGGCAAGGGTGTTTATGGGCTACACCTGGAAGGGCCATGGCTTAATGAGTCAAAAAGAGGCGCTCATGTGAAGGAGTTGATTCATTCCCCTGGCATTGAAGAAGTGAAAGACCTTCTTGAATATGGTAAGGGTGTGCTTAAAATGATCACGATAGCTCCTGAAGTATGTAGCTCCGAGGTAATAGAGCTGATCCGTTCTCATGGTATTGTCATTTCAGCAGGTCATAGTAATGCGACCTACGACGAAGCTATGTCTGCTTTTGACAAAGGGATTCCAACTATTACCCACTTGTTTAATGCGATGAGTCCATTGCAGCACCGAAACCCGGGATTGGTTGGAGCGGCTTTTAATCACCATGCCGTTAGATCGAGCATCATACCTGATGGCTACCATTTAGATTTTGCTACCATTAGAATAGCGAAAAAGATGATGGGTGAACGCTTGTTTGCGATCACAGACGCAGTAACGGAAACGAATGAAGGTCATTACCAACATCAATTCGCGGGAGATAAATATGAATGTAATGGAGTGCTGAGCGGCTCTTCGCTGAGCATGCACAAGGCCTTTAAGAACCTGGTCGAAAGTGCAGGAATAGAGGTGGGTGAGGCGCTAAGGATGTGCAGCTTATATCCAGCACAAGTAGCCGGCTGCGAAAAGGAATACGGCATAATCGCACCAGGGGCCAGGGCTGAATTCCTTGTGCTGGACAAGCAACTAGAGACAAAAGAAGTGATTAGCTCGTGAAGGGACGAAGAGAAAAGATTTCTTTTCTTATTTTTGCATACTGGATTAACCACATGATGGTGAACGTTGGAATAAAATCAATGCCGGGAATCAACTCCTCGATAAATGAAAATATACCGCCAAAAAAACCCTTGTTAAATCCAAACATTCTCCAGAAGATAATGGCAGAAATCGGTGCCCAGATCAATTCGCCCAAAACCGGGACAACCAAAACGGCGCTACCGGCGATATCCATCGCAATACAACTGAGCACTGAAGGCAAAGGCTTTGTTTTTACAGAAGCGTCTTTTGCCTGAACGGGGAAGTACCTTGTACTTCCTCTGAACAAGAGTTTCTTCATTTTTCAAATGCATTGCAGTTTTTTTCCGCAATGTATTAATGACGATTATGGTACTGTATTCGTTGTATGGCATATTTCTTTAGCAAATCCTTTGGAAATGCAAAGGAAGATCCATATTGGTACCTCGGGCTGGAGCTACAATCATTGGAACAACATCTTCTATCCTCCAAAGCTCAAAACTACTGACTGGATCACATTCTATTCCAAACATTTCAAAGCAACAGAAATCAACGGTAGCTTCTACAAACTACCTACACAGGAGACTGTTATTGAATGGACGAAGAAAGTGCCGAAGGGCTTCCTGTTTTGTCCGAAGATGAGCCGCTTTCTCACGCACATGAAAAAGCTCAAGGACCCGGAAGAACCTCTCGAGCGCTTCTTTGGCATATTTGAACCCATGAAGCATATGATGGGCCCAGTGTTGCTGCAACTACCCGCAAGGTTTAAGTTTAATTACCACAGGGCGGAACACTTATACCAGTTAATGAAAAAACATTATCTCAAATATGAGTTCGTAATGGAGGTGAGACACGACACCTGGCTGAAAGAAGACAGCCTCACTTTAATGACGAAGTATGATGTCGGGTTGGTCATTTCTCAGTCGGGCGACCGCTTCCCTTATTCCGAGATGGTTACTGCAAAAAATATCTACATCCGCTTTCATGGTCCCGGTCAATTATACGCATCATCTTATACAGACACGATGCTGAAAGATTTTGCAAGGAAGTTTACGAATTGGGAGAAAGAAGGACACGTAATCTGGGCCTTTTTCAATAACGATATTCACGGTTATGCAATTGTGGATGGCAAACGCCTGCAAAACTTACTGAAAATAAAAAGCAGCGATTGAGTCGCTGCTTTTTATTAATTGTTTTCAAAGGTCATCATCTTCGTCATCATCCTCACCATCATCTGAATCAATCACAAGATCATCTTCATCTATGCCCTCTTCGTCGACATCATCCTCCAATTCTACATCGTACTCCTCTTCATCTCCGCTTAATTCATCTTCATCGCCCAGAATTAGATCATCTTCCACTTCGTCCTCATCATCGTCTTCGTCTTCACCGGGTAAGCTGTAGTTACCATTCACAGGGTGTACATCCGGACTGGTTGATAATGGCCGCTCTATGAAAATTCCTTGCGGAGCGCGGCCGCTTGTTTTAAATTGCTCATCCAATTCGTTTCGCTCATCCAATGCATCTTGCATATTGTGCCTTTTACTTCATAAGATAAAAAAGACGTGCCAAAAACAAGTTCAAAATAAAAAGTACAAACTCAATCGGTTATACTTAACTGTAAAACTTCTGTATTCCGGGGGTTGAGGATTTTTTTGCCAGCAAGTCACTGTACGACTCTGCAATGAATTGCTCCTTGCTGATGCCGAAAAGCTGGATGTAATCGCTACACTGTTCCTTCAACGTCTCAATGCCAATTGAACCGTTTATATCGATCGCTTCAACTTCTATAAAGCTTCCAAGCTGCTGGACCTCATCGAAGTGAAACTTCACATTATCGACGAAATAGATCTTTCGTTTCTTATCCACGACGACTTTGACTCCAAGAGCTTTTTCCAACACTTCTTTGAGATTGCTGTTAGGCTGCGGGTGATATAGTGTTACGTCTGATTGTTTGGCATCTGCCGTATTCTGCCTGTCGTAATGTATGAGTGAATTCTCGATAGATCCTTCTCTCAGTTTGAGACGACCGGTGGGGACATTGAAATAAGTATCGACCTGGTGGTCTGTTCCCACGAACATAGGGTTCCGATCTTTCAATTTCAACTCAAGGGCTTCAATATTGTCGCAGACGGCTTTGAACTCATAATTGATGTGCATGCTTGTTTTTGATGCAAATAACCTACTAATGGCATAATTTTTTGATGCTGTAGAGAAAATTGTCTTATGAAAAGACAGACTTTCGCTGCATTGCTTACTTGTGCACTCTTTCTTACTTCCTGTGTTTCACAGAAAAAATACCAGGCAGCTTTAACCCGGGAGCAGGCGCTGAACGCAAAGAATGATCAATTAGGAAACACGATCACTGATTTAAGAAACCAAATCACCGCACTCCAAACAGACAATGCGAGCCTGGTAAAACAGATTGACGATGCTATGAAGAAGGCTTCTGAAGCCACGGGGGTTGCAAATATGTCGCAAAAGCAATTGGATGCAGAGCAGAAGAGACTATGGGATCTAAGGAAATTGTTACAGCAGCAAAGTGAGGCAGTCGAAAACCTACGCAAAAAGATGGCCGATGCACTAGTAGGTTTCAACTCGAATGAGCTGCAAGTGTTCGTGAAAAATGGAAGAGTGTATGTGAGTCTCCAGGAAAGTTTATTATTCCCCTCAGGCAGTGCTGTCGTAAATCCAAAAGGTAAACAGGCCCTCGGAACGCTGGCACAAGTGCTCAATACAAATCCTGATATCAATGTTGTAGTAGAAGGTCATACAGATTCAATTCCTATTCACGGTAAGTTCCAGGACAATTGGGATCTCAGTACAGCGCGGGCAAATGCCATCGCCAGGATATTAATTGATAATTACCAGGTAGATCCCACACGAATAACGGCTAGTGGAAGAAGTAAATTTGACCCCGTCGATAGCAACGATACGGCTGAAGGGCGTCAAAAAAACCGTCGCACAGAGATCATCCTTGCACCGAAGCTCGATGAACTGATGCAACTATTACAGCAAAAGCCTGCGGCTGCCTCAGCCACACAATAATTTGACTACTGGCCATCCCGGGGTTGTTCAAGTGCTAATACCTTAAAACGCTGATCATGGAAGACCTGTTTTCAACCAACATAGCGGTCAATAACGAGAACGTGAACTACAGGGTGAGATTTGACAACGAGAAATATGTTTTTCTATCTGAAGCCAACAACAAATACTTTCCTACTTTTTCATTTAGGAGGGAACATGACCAATGGCTCGACCAGGAGTTGTTGCCCAGCGACATTAAAGAGCAAGCCGTCAATGCACTCGATAAATATTTGCTAAGACAGCATTGATGACCGGCGGCACCTATTGAAGCGCCTGCGAAGGCAGCAAACTCTTTATATCTGTAAATCTAAAAAGGATCAGCCATACAGCAGCCGCTAAAAACCACCCGAATAGTGACGAATAGATCTTATCTCTCCGGTCAATCTTGGCAAACAAAAAGTAGAAAATAAAAGCCGCCATTCCGAAGAAAAGGCTGACAATGAAGCTTGCCCAATGAAGGTGAAAGGTGGAGTTCTTCATATCAGTAATTCACTACTTGTTCTTCAATCGTTTCGGGAATCTCCCTCCATTCGTATTGCTGGTTCCTTAGCTGTGGCACAAAGCCCGCTTCTTTGATAGCGTCTTGCATGCTTTTGTAGGTAAAGCGATGCGGTGCACCGGCAGCACTCACCACGTTCTCCTCGATCATAATTGACCCAAAATCATTAGCACCTGCATGTAGGCAGACTTGCGCGGTTTGTTTACCAACCGTTAGCCAGGAAGCCTGGATGTTTTTGATATTGGGGAGCATGATCCGGCTGATAGACACCATGCGTATATACTCTTCCGGTGTTACGAGGTTATGAACGCCCCTGATCTTGGCCAACAACGTGTCCACATCCTGGAAGGTCCAGGCGATGAAGGCGAGGAAGCCTTTAGCATTCGCTGGTTTTCTTGCCTGCACTTCCCTGATCTTCACCAGGTGCTCAAAACGTTCTCTTAGTGTCTCGACGTGGCCAAACATCATCGTCGCCGAGGTGGTAATATCCAGTTTGTGCGCTTCATGCATAATTGCTAACCATTCATCGGCACCACATTTACCTTTTGAGATAAGCCGGCGAACTCTGTCAACCAGAATTTCCGCACCTGCACCCGGAAGGGAATCCATCCCCGCTTCTTTCAATGCCATAAGAACATCACGGTGGTTGCCCTTTTCAAGTTTTGTAATATGAGCTACTTCCGGGGGACCCAGCGCATGCAGCTTGATAGTCGGAAACTCCTGCTTGATCTGCTTGAACGTATTGACATAGAAGTCCAATCCGAGTTCGGGATGGTGACCGCCCTGAAGCAACAACTGGTCACCGCCATACTTCAACGTTTCAGTGATCTTCTTCCTGTAGGTAGGCATATCGGTAATATAAGCCTCTGCATGCCCCGGTATGCGGTAGAAGTTGCAGAACTTACAGTTCGCGATACACACGTTCGTGGTGTTCACATTGCGGTCGATCTGCCAGGTAACTTTGCCATGCGGAACCTGTTTCTTGCGCAATTCGTTGGCGACGAACATAAGTTCGGTAAGCGGCGCCTGTTCGAAAAGAAACATTCCTTCTTCGATCGAAAGGAAGTCAAACGCAAGGGCCCGTTGGTACAGTTCAGGAAGATTCATACGGTCGCAAAAATACAATGTCTAAACATCACTAAAGGATGAGCGGCATCATAAGGTGGCAGCCTTATCATAATTTTAATAGATTCTTTTCATTGCAAGTATTACATGAAGTATCTTGTTATTGGAAAGCTGCCAGGCCACATGAAACGACTGCTTTACAGTGTATTACTGACACTAATTTGTGTTAATTCTTTTGCCCAGGAAGAGTTTGTTGAGCCTTCCAGGTTCCTTACGAAGTTTTCTTTCTTACAGATGACGGGCGGTGTCATAATTATGCGCGGGCTGTTCGACAAGTTTCCCGATACACTCAATTTCATCCTTGACACCGGTAGTGGAGGTATTTCGCT
>DATDNL010000441.1:0-3190 GCA_036518315.1 Flavisolibacter sp.
CCTCTGAGCATCATCATACGAGGCCTTACAAGTTCGAATGATGCAGAGATCAAACAGTGCCTGGCAACACTTGTAAAATCAAATGCAGGAACGGGTTTTATGCACGAATCCTTTCACAAGGATGACCCAACTAACTTCACACGCAAATGGTTTGCCTGGGCGAACACCATTTTTGGCGAACTGGTGATGGAACTGTATTCCACGAAGCCCGCTTTATTGAAAGCCATCTAAGCGCAAAATGAAGTCTCAATGTGTTGCGTACCAGCAGGTGACCTATTGTCGCTAGCAGTAGTCAACCAGGCAGCTGATGTTGCTTAAAAGGCAATCACTCCTTAATTCCCTTAATGGTCCAGACTCTCTTTTTGTATCAACAGCAATCCAATAGTAACTTGTACCAAATCTTGTATGCCTTTTATGTCTTGTATGATTCCCTCACCTGAGTGCCAAATTAAAAAGATTCCTGGCAGTAGTCATCGTATAAACGCCTCAAATGCGCCCGAATCCCTGCTCAGACTAAAAGAATGTACTCATCTATTAAACAATACTGACAATAAAAGCTATCGTCTATGTGCCACCTACTAAAATACGTTCTGCTTGCAATTGGCCTAACAGGAACCACCTCTTCATTCAGTCAGACTTATACACCCACAGCCGCTAACCAGGAAGCAAGACAAGCCTTCCAGGACAACAAGTTTGGAATGTTTATTCATTGGGGTGCTTCAAGTGTGCTTGGTGCCGGGGAATGGGTGATGAACAACAGGAACATCAATGTGAGCGACTACACGCGCCTTGTCAACATATTTGATCCTGAAAATTTTGATGCCGCCAAATGGGTGGCGACCGCAAAGAGCGCCGGCATGAAATATATCACTTTTATCACCCGCCATCATGACGGCTTTAGCAACTGGGATACTAAACAGAGCGACTGGAAGATCACAAATACACGATATCACAAAGACGCGTTGAAACAACTAGCCGATGAATGCCACAAACAAGGCATGAAGCTGTTTTGCTACTATTCACTGCTAGATTGGTACCGTAGCGATTACCAATGGGAAACAGGCAGGACGGGTAAAGGAACAGGTCGTACAGGCAAGAGCAATTGGGACAGCTATATTTCCTTTATGAAAGCACAACTGACCGAATTGCTTACCAACTATGGAGAAATATCCGGTATCTGGTTTGACGGTCACTGGGATCAACTGGAAAGTGATACCGATAAGAAACTGCAATCAAAAGTGAACTGGCATTATGATGAAATCTATTCTTTGATCCATCGCCTGCAACCACAGTGCCTCATAAGTAACAATCACCACCTTACACCGATTCCGGGTGAAGACTTCCAGGCCTTTGAGAAAGACTTGCCGGGGCACAATACCACGGGTTTTGGCGGACAGGCGGTATCTACCTTACCATTGGAAACCTGCGAGACTATGAACGATAGCTGGGGATTCAATATCACCGATCGTAACTATAAAAGCAGTGAAAAACTCATTCAGTATTTGATAAAAGCAGCCTGCTACAATGCGAACTTCCTATTGAATATTGGGCCCATGCCCGACGGCACTATACCGTCTGAGTTCAGAGACACGCTAGCAAAGATTGGTCAGTGGATGAACAAATATGGTGAAACAATTTATGGTACACGCGGAGCAATAACCAGTCCTAAAGATTGGGGCGGCTTCACGCAGAAGGGCAAGACGGTTTACATGCACATCGTAAGCAAACCCTCGGGACAGGATTATATATTCATCCCCGAGCTGACACAAAAGATCAGGAAAGCATACCTATTTGAAAGCAAACAACAGGTAAAATTTAAGCAACAGCCAGAAGGGAGTTTCATTTACACCTCCGGTATATCTTTTACTGGGCCTGATACAATAATTCAATTGGAAATTGACTAGTTGGTTAGCACGTTAAATTATCTAACAATAACTAATGAGAAAGCATTGGCTCACTTTTTTCAGCGTCAAGGCAGTTATGCCGGTGCGTTAAGTAGATGTGCGATGAAGATCGTCTGGGTCAATGAATCCAATGGTTATGGAACCGGTGAATCTTCCAAAGCAAAGACTGTCATCTATACGGGTGAAAAGATCCTGGTTGACAGGAACTAAGCACTGTTTTCATCGGAAATAAAGTATAACCGGCATTAGCTTTTATTATCGTAGGCATTTTCAAACTGTCGCGGTCAAAACTGCATTGGTAATCTGCTGCCGTTCGCGGCAAGGGACGACACATTTCTGTCGCTGGTAAAAGAATTTTCATACCGCAATTCCATAACGGTCACTCTATTCCTGGAGCGGCCTTTTTTATACTTAAGCCGATCATATCTTTTTTACCAAAGTGGCTATGTAGCCGAACTGCACCTTGATTAAGTTAAACGTGTATCAAACTGTAGACGTTTAGAGCGCTGTCTACGCACGTGCCAATCGGTGGTAAAAGAGCCTGCGCTGTCTTTTGTAGAATTGATGGAGAGGCATCGTCAAGAGTAGGATGTCCCGTATATGTCCCATATATGTCCCATATATGTCCCATATCTTTAAAGGTATGGGACATATACGGAGCATCTATGGCGCATATATGGCGCATCTGAAAGACCCCGGTCAATTTATACAAACTTGCCTTAAAACAGCGGGCTAAACAAAGTGATCTAAAAAATGGGCGAATGCGTGGTAAAGGCCGTCGGTATTCCTTAATTTGGAAGAAGAAGCATCTGTTATCGACAAGACCGTCTAAAATAATCAGCTATTTCCCGGTCTTGTAATCTTTTGGTGATTGACCCGTAAGGTCGCACCTGGAGAGGCCATTTGTAGTGACAGACAATGAAAGGCAGCCGCTTGCCCTTTTTGCCGCAGCTTCTATTGATGAACCCGCAGGCAAAGACTCGGATAAAGTATACTTTGAAAACAATACGTTTAATGTTTGCTTTGTTCTTTAATAGCCGTGGGACACACACGTATTGGTGAAAGTTAGAGTATGGTGGAGTTGATATCGGCTCGTTGCAACGTGAGAATGACATTTATCAGGTAAGTAGAAATAAAGATTGTTATAATGACTGGTATTGGAAAAACCATAGGAGTTGATGTTGGAGGGAGCCATATCTCCGTCTGTCTTATTGACCCCACCTGTGACCGTAAAGAACCCTTGTACTTTTCAAGAAGAGAGATTGACAGCACTGCGTCTGCTTATT
>DATDNL010000442.1:0-20239 GCA_036518315.1 Flavisolibacter sp.
AGTTCTTCCGCTATGATATTGCCGTTGGGATCAAGTAAAACATTGTAAGGGATACTCTGCACACCATACATGGTGGCGGCCTGGCTTTCCCATCCTTTTAAATCACTCACGTGATTCCACGTCAATCCATCCGCGTGTATAGCATCTAACCATGACTGTCTTGCCGTGTCAAGCGATACGCCCAGCACTGTAAAGTTTTTGTCCTTAAACTGGTTCTAGGCAGCCACCACGTTAGGGTTCTCCATCCGGCAAGGGCGGCACCAGCTTGCCCAAAAGTCAACCAACACATATTTGCCCTTTAAGGACGAAAGCGACAGAGGCTTTCCCGTAGTATCAGCAAGTGCGAAATCGGGCGCCTTGCCGGGCCTCAAGGTCTTCTTCCAGTCCTGTAATGTAGTATTGTCAGGGAACTTGCTCAATGCCCTGTCGACTATCTGTGATACTTCGCTTGGACTAAAACCGTGCATTCCATAGCGCGTAGCAATCTGCTGAAACGTTGTAACGGCATAGGTGGTCAACGATGGACTTATATTCTTTTCCGTAAGTTGAACCACATAGTGCTTCATTGAATCCGATGCCAATTCATACCTAACCGAATCTTCACGCTTAAAGCTGTCGAGACTATTTTGTTCAATGGCAGTAGTCGCATGTACGCGCGACAAAGAATCATAATGCTGTGAGTATTGCGATAACAGGTTGAGCTGTCCACCCACCATCTGGTCAAACTTCACGAGTTCCTCGCTGGCCGGCGAACCGATTACTGTATAGACGTGTTTGAGATCGGCCAAGTCCGCATTAACATTAAGCTTCTTGGTGTCGTTAATTATAACAGCGAATGGCAAACCAGCCTGCCCTGCCCTCAAACTATAAATGCCTTCTTCCTTTGTGGTAGTACTCAGTCTGAACTTTCCCTTACTGTCTATCTTGGAAGAATCGATGATCAATGGCCGCTCACTGTTCGCAAGATTTTGCTCCAGGTAGATCATCTGGGCATCTGTATTCTTCACGGTTCCTTCTACGGTGAATGTTGTTCCGGACTTGGAAGTACATGAAATGGCGCCAAGTACTAATAATGCAAAGACAAGTTTGCGCATCAATTATGCTTTTAATTTTTCAATGATTTTCTCAGTAACCAGTTTGGCGTCTGCTTTTCCCTTCGACAGTCTCATCACCTCCCCAACAAATAAACTAATCAATCCCTTTTTCCCTTTCCTGTATTCGGTGATCTTTTCAGAATGTTTCGTTAGAGCAGCGTCGATGAGTTGTTCTATTTCTGTCTGTGAACTTTGAACTTCCAGTTGGTTGTCTTTTATGAATCGTGTGATATCTAAAGAGGGATTTTTTAATACAGCAGGAAAGACTTGTTGAACGGCAATACCATAACTGATCTTTCCTGCATCGATCAAATTGATTATTTCCGCCACCGTCTTAGCCGGTAGCTTCACTTCGTCGAGCGATACTTCGCTTGTGTTCAAATGGTTTCTTATCGGACCAAGTATCCAGTTAGCGCTAGCTTTATAATTACCCGACTGTTTCGCCAACTCAAAAAAGAAACTGCTCATCTCTGTATCGTTCGACAACTGTTCCGAGTCGTAGGCACTTAGGTGATATTCTCCAACCAGCTTTTCCTTCACCTCTGACTGCAAAGCAGGCATGACACTACGAATTCCTTCAATCATCTGGTTGGAGATGAAGAAAGGAGGGAGGTCAGGTTCAGGAAAGTAGCGGTAATCGTCTTCATCTTCTTTCACGCGGATCGAGTAGGTACTAAAACTGTTCTCATCAAATCCCCTTGTCTCCTGCACTATTGTCTTCCCTGCTTCGAGAAGTTCTACCAGGCGCTCGCATTCATGCTCAATGGCCTTCTTTATAAAACGAATTGAATTCAGATTCTTTACCTCCACCTTGGTTCCCAGCATTTGCTCGCCCTTTTTCCTGACCGAGATGTTCACATCGCAACGCAGACTACCTTGCTCCATATTGCCATCGCACACATTCAAATGACGAACGAGTTTGCGCAACGTGGTAACGTAAGCAAATGCTTCTTCGGCGCTTCTCAGGTCGGGCTCTGTAACGATCTCCAGCAAAGGCATTCCGGCACGGTTAAAATCCAGGTTGGAGAACTCGCTGTTCTCATCATGGATGCTCTTGCCGGCATCTTCCTCAATATGAATCCTGTTGAGTCGTATTGTTTTAACTTCCTTCCCAACTGCGATGTCTACATGACCACCCTTACATATCGGCGTAGTATGCTGGGAGATCTGGTACCCCTTGGGAAGGTCGGCGTAGAAGTAATTTTTACGCGCGAAATAGTTGTGTTGAACTATTTCACAGTGGCAGGCTAGTCCCAACCGTATCGCTAGTGAAATAGCCTCCTTATTAAGTCTCGGCAAGGTACCAGGGTAGCCAAGCGAAATAACACTGATCTGGGTATTAGGCTCTTTGCCAAACTCGGTCGTATCACCACAAAACAGTTTCGTCTTTGTCAGCAGTTGGGCATGTACCTCCAGCCCCACCACAATTTCATATTCATCCCTCTTTGGCATCGGGCAAATTTAATTCATTTGCTATACCCATACCTGTTAATGAAAAACCCCGGTTCCTTCCAGAACCGGGGCAGTATCATTAATCAATGACTTAATATCTATAGGGCTGGTAGTGCAATTTCACGCTTCACCACTCATCTCTCATTACTCATCACTCAATACTCATTACTCATCTTGCACCTTCTCACAAGTCCGCCGTCTTTAACTTCCTTGGGATCTTCACCTCTATATTCTCAGTCGAATTTCCCCTCTTCACTTTAAACTTGAACGAGCTTTTGTCCCTGGCAGTCCTTGTAACCTTAAGGACATCGTCAGTTCCTTTTATATCCGTGTCATCTATACCAACTAAAATGTCACCTTCCTTAATACCTGCCTTTGCAGCCGCACTTTCTTCATCTACGTCCAACACTTTAACGCCGTTACCATCTTCTGTGTCCTGTATTGACAATCCAAGTCTCGGTCTACCCATGGGATTTCCATAGCCTTCCATAGGCATCATCTCTTTAAATTTCTGGTTAAGGTCACCCATCTGGGCAAGGTCCATTGGAGGCATCGTAAAGGTGTTCATACGCATACCCTTCCACTTGGTTAACTCGGCATTTGTAGTTTGTGTCTTGCCATCTCTGAGGTAGGTGATGCTAACCTTTTCACCAGGTTTATGACTGCGTACAGCCTCTGTTACATCATCAGTGCTCTCAATTTTACGGTCTCCTATTTTAGTTATGATATCGCCCTTCTTCAAGCCGGCTTTCTCCGCAGCGCTCTCGTTGGTTACTGATTCCACTTCGGCACCCTTGTCATTCCCTTCTGTCGTTACACCCAACATAGCCCTGTTTTCGTCTTCGCTGAACATTGACATTTGATTGCCGTCCATATTAAAGTTCCACGCTCCTGCTCCGGGCGTGCGGTTATACATCCTCATTCTTCCCGGACCGCCAACGATTGTATTTACATTGACATGAACATCCTGGTTGTCCTTTGCGTCTTTACCGTTCACTTTTACCTTGTCGCCATCAATTTCGATCGTCGTCTTTTGATCTGTATTTCCATTGCGAGTAATGACAATGGTTTGCATTTTTTGATTACTCTCAACCTTGTCCTCTTTGCTTTTCTCCTTTTCTTTTTGGGCAAAGACAGAAGGTACGGTTAGCAATGCAATCCCTGCAATGAATAACCTTTTGACAATAGCTTCTTTCATAACTTGCTTATTTATTATACTACGTTAAGTTTCGTAGATCAAATATAGTAGCTATTCCCTAATTACGAAAGGTTTCGCAAATGTTAAAATGATAAATGGCTTAAAGCAGGGCTTTAACGGCTTCTATGACCTTGAGTAGACCAGAAGCATCCTGGCCGCCCGCGGTAGCCAAAGTCTTCTGGCCGCCACCGCCGCCCTTGATAAGGGGAGCTATTTTCTGTTTTATAATGGCCGAGGCATCGAGGTTCTTCTGCTGGCTCACGCTGTCATCGAAAAGGAGAACGACACTGGCCTTGCCTTCGATAGATGCAGTCAAGGCAATGACAGGCGTATTTACCCTTTGTTTCAACTCAAAGGCTAGCTTTTTAAGGGCATCGGCGTTCGCCACTTCAACCACTTCGCCTATAAAGTCCACACCGTCAATCTTTTGTGCTTTTTGACTCAGCTCGGTGCTTAAAGATCTTAGTTGAGCCAGTTCAAACTTTTCAATCTGCTTTTTGAGGGAGACATTCTCCTCGGAAGTCGATACAATCGCCTTCAGCACATCTTTAGGGTTCTTCAGTGCCTCCTTTATTTGATGGAATTGTTGCAACTGCTCATTGATCATTTTTTCCGCGGCCGCCCCGCTCACGGCTTCTATTCTTCTAACGCCTGCTGCAATTGCTGCCTCTGAAACGATCTTGAAGAAGCCCAACTCACCGGTTGCTCCAACATGAGTACCACCACACAGTTCAACTGAATAGGCAGGATCCATGGTGACAACTCTTACCACGTCCCCATATTTCTCACCAAACAAAGCCATTGCGCCTGTCTTCATAGCCTCCTCTTTTGGCATGAGGCGGATCACAACAGGGATGTTCTCGCGTATCTTTTCATTGACTATCGCTTCAACTTCGGTAATCTCTTTCTCCGTCATTTTGCTGAAATGTGAAAAGTCGAAACGCAAGTAGTCCGCATTCACCAGCGAACCTTTTTGCGCAACATGGCTTCCAAGAACCTTTCTTAGGGCTGCGTGCAGTAAATGTGTGGCACTGTGATGGACGGCCGTATGTTTTCTTTTAGATTCATTCACCTTTGCCCTCACAACCCCGCTAAATTCCTTTGGAAGCTTCTCAGCAAAATGAATGACGACATCATTTTCCTTTTTAGTATCAATGATTTTTATCCTGTCAGTGCCGGTTATTAGTTCACCGGTATCACCAACCTGCCCGCCACTTTCCGCATAGAAGGGTGTTTTATCCAAAACAACCTGGTAAGCTTCCTTACCTTTTGCCTTTACCTTTCTGTATCGCAATACCTTTGCCTCCGTTTCTAACGAGTCATAACCAATGAACTCGCTTGTGTTTCCTGCATTTACGATCACCCAATCTTCCGTGTCGATGGCAGTTGCGGCACGCGAACGGTCCTTCTGTTTCTGCATTTCAGCAGTGAAAGCTGCCTCGTCAACAGATAGATTTCTTTCAGCAGCGATCAATCTTGTTAAGTCAAAAGGAAAACCGTATGTATCGTAAAGCTCAAACGCTTCTTTTCCTGCAATATGCCCTTCCGAACCTGAGATAATATCTTCGATTCGCTTCAGTCCTTTTTCCAATGTTCGGAGAAACGCTTCTTCTTCTTCGCGGATCACCTTACTAACAAAATGTTCCTGCTTAATCAACTCGGGGAACACCTGTTCAAACTGTACTGAGATAACTCTCACCAACTGAAACAGTAATGGCTGGTGGTAATTCAAATAAGAGTAATAGTAGCGAACTGCTCTTCGCAAAATTCTCCTGATTACATAACCGGCACCCGTATTGGATGGCAATTGTCCATCGGCTATAGTGAATGCAATGGCACGAATGTGATCGGCAAGCACTCTGAAAGCTATATCCGACTTACTGCCCCCGCCTTCATATTTTTTGCCTGTTATTTCTTCAATCTTTTCAATTGTCCCGCTAAAAACATCCGTATCATAATTTGACTGCTTTCCCTGTATCACCCTCACCAGGCGTTCAAAGCCCATCCCCGTATCCACATGCTTTGCAGGCAAAGGTTCCAGGCTTCCATCTTTCAGGCGGTTGAACTGGATAAACACATCATTCCATATCTCAATCACCTGCGGATGATCGGCATTCACCAGGGTCTTACCATCAACTATTTTTCTCTCATCATCGGTTCTGCAGTCAACATGTATTTCACTGCAAGGACCGCAAGGACCTGTATCACCCATCTCCCAGAAATTGTCTTTTTTATTACCCAACAGGATCCGGTCTTCTGCAATCCACTTGCTCCATTCCTGGGCGGCTTCTTCATCTTTCGGCAGGCCTTCTTTCTCGTCGCCCTGGAATACTGTTACATACAAGCGGTCCTTTGGAATATCCAGGACCTTCGTCAGAAACTCCCAGCTCCATTCAATCGCTTCCTTTTTGAAGTAGTCGCCAAAACTCCAGTTGCCAAGCATTTCAAACATGGTATGATGATAGGTGTCCACACCCACTTCTTCCAGGTCATTATGTTTACCACTCACGCGCAAACATTTCTGGGTGTCCGCAATTCTCGAATAAGGAGCTTGCCTGTTACCTAGAAAATAATCCTTAAACTGGTTCATTCCCGCATTAGTAAACATCAATGTAGGATCATTCTTTACGACGATCGGCGCGGAAGGAACAATATGGTGCTGCTTTGACTCAAAAAACTCCAGGAATTTGCTACGGATATCACTCGCTGTCATTTGTATTACATTTTACGCGGCAGGTACACTAAGTAACTACTCTTATGATGAGAGCTGGTGTCTGCCCTTAATACGTCCGAATAAAAGGTTGATTTTTGCTGTTTATGCCAGTATATTTGTTTCCCCTCGACGGGGCAGGCAAAGGTAACGATTAGCTTGGGCAGTGCGACAGCTTCCAATTTTCCATTATGAAGAAAATCAAATACTATTATAATACACATACCCTACGTTACGAAAAGCTGGTTACGCCGTTCAGGGTCAAACTTCTAAGGGTATTTGCCTTTCTTGCTACCGCCTTCGTCACCGCCGCCCTCATATCCTACTTCGCGTTTCAATTTGTCGGCTCACCAAGCGAGAAATATCTGCGCATTCAAAACCAGGCCTTACAGGAAGATTTACAGGACCTCAGTGACTCGGTTAGCCAAATTCAAATGAAGATGAGCGAACTGGAAAAAAGAGACAATAGTGTGTATCGCAGCATCTTCGAGGCAACGCCCTTACCCGATAGTGCCCGTGCGAACTTTATGGAAAAGCAGAAGGAGATCGCCAGGGTAGAGAGTATGAGTAATAATGAAATAGTGCGTTCAGTTGCTATTGCGCTTGTTAGTTTAAAGAACCGCATTGCGGCTCAAAACGCATCCTATAAAGAAATTGGCAACTTAATCAACAACAAGGAGAAGTTGCTCGCCGGTACACCGGCTATTCAGCCAGTAAGTAACAAAGACCTCGACCGCATTGCTTCAGGGTTCGGCTACCGAATCGACCCCATTTACAAAACCGTTAAGTTTCACGCCGGGCTTGATTTTACAGCACCGCAGGGTACTCCTATCTATGCCACTGCAGATGGCGTGGTAAAGACGGCCGGTTTCAGTGACGGTGGCTATGGTAACCACGTAGTGATCGACCATGGGTATGGCTATGAAACCTTGTACGGCCACATGTATCGTGTTAAAGTAAGACCCGGGCAAAGAGTGAAACGAGGCGACATGATCGGTTGGGTGGGCAGCACCGGTAAATCCACCGGTCCTCACTGCCACTATGAAGTGCACAAGAATGGTCAAAAGCTTGACCCCGTTTACTTCTTCTACAACGATCTTAGCCCTCAACAGTTCGACCAGATACTCAAGAGAGCCAGCGCATCAAACCAAAGCTTTGATTGATATAATTGTATTCAGCAAGGCATCTTCACCTTTCTTTCAATAAAATGGGCAGGATCGGTCTAAATCTTGCGTGGGATACTTATATTTGAATACCGTGATGGACAAGTCTCTCAGCCAAATAACTTTTGAATTCTTTGGTCAGCAACAAGATGAGGAAGCAAAACCGGTTCTTCCTCAGCAACCCAATTTGCAGCAGAATCATTTACCTCCTCCCGATCAAAAACCGAAGCCTACAAGAGGAAGAAAAGCACTAAAGGATTTCGAAGCAGATGCAGAGCAGGTAGAGATTCCCGAAGACGAAGTGCTGTTCCAAAAACAATACTATTCTATTGGTGAAGTGGCAGGAATGTTCAAGGTAAATACTTCTCTCATTCGCTATTGGGAAAATGAATTTGACATCCTCGATCCGCGCAAGAATAGGAAGGGCGACCGCTTCTTCAAACCAAGTGATGTAAAGAATCTTCAGCTTATTCACGACCTGTTACGCCGTAGAAAATTCACGATCGAAGGTGCAAAAGACTATCTCAAGAAGAACAAACAGGCACAGGCACGATTCGAATTGATCCACTCCATGCAAAGGCTCAGAGGCTTCCTCCTTGAATTAAAGGCTAACCTTTGACAGTCACGACTTGAGGATTATTTAACGCCTTACAACTTTGATCCCATTTCTACAGTCTTAATTTTGAAGTACAAATGTTACTATGAAACAGTCTCTATTACTGGCATTGGTGATTCTCTCGGCTCAAATCGGTTTTACGCAAACGCAGGTGACCAGGGATGCCCATGGCAACAAGGTTTTGGTTGGGTTTATTTCTAAACAGGAGTTGGCTTCGGATACTGCTTTCACATGGTTCGCACAAAACCAGCAAGGGTATACTCCCAACCAGGATGCGCTGCAGCTTCTAAAAGCAAACCGGGATTCGGTTAACATTATCGCCTTCGGTGGCACCTGGTGCGACGACACTAAATATATTCTCCCTAAGTTCTTTATGCTTGCCGATGCGGCAGGTTTATCCCAGGACCATGTCACAATTGTTGGTGTGGATCATGATAAAAAGACCATCCAGCATTTATCTGAAGCTTTTGGAATTACAAACGTTCCAACCCTTATCGTGATGAGAAATGGTAAAGAGTTAGGAAGGGTAGTAGAGTATGGCCATACAGGTTTGTTTGATAAAGACCTTGCCGAAATTCTGTCTAAGAAATGATTCCGGGCTCACCCTTATAATGCTAGTCCTGCCAGCCGGCGGGACTTTTTTATTTCACAGCAATAGCTATATCCTTCCCTTCGGCGGCTATTTTGATCTCCAGGTGTTCCATTGTTTGAAGAATGAAGAAGTTTAGTTGCTGCTTCAAAGAAGTGAACTCGTTCCACGGGATACTAGGAGTAAAGAACTCAATGAAAACGATAAATGCCTGCACCCTTATGTCGTTGAACAACACATTGCTTGACTGCACCTGCTGGACCGTTGAAAGGTATTTCTTGATCTCGTCCAGCAACTGCTGGATCTTGGCAGGAGGAGTCTGCAGATCAAGAAATAAATTGATCTCTCCGCGAATCTGTGAACGCAGGGTGACATTATCAAGAATGCTGTCAACCATTTGTTTATTTGGAACCGTCACATAGGATTTGTCCGATGTTCTGATTCTTGTGCTTCGTAAACCGATACGTTCGACATTACCGGAGACGCTCTGCACTTTTACAAAGTCGCCTGTCGTGAAAGGCTTATCAAAGAATATGACAAAGGATGCAATGAGGTTTTCAAGACTCTCCCTTAAAGACAGGGCGATGGCAGCACCGACAATACTTAATCCCGTCAACAAGCTGGTGACATCGTATTCGAACGCAAAATGGAGTGTGAGCATGCCGCCGATGATCACGATGATCACCTTCAGAAAGTCACGGAAGAAGACGATCAATTGGTTGTCGGCCTGGTCATTTGTTTTGAGTGCTCTTGCCTCCAGCACCGTTGCGATAAAATCGATTATCCTAAGTAATAACCATGTTAGTGCAATAAACTGAATGGCAATACCGATGGATAGAATGATGTTTTTGAGCGGGTACTTATACAGTGTTACATTAAGTTGGCCAGGAAAAGTGAGACGGTAGAAGGCAATAATTGAAACGGTGATTACCAGGAATATTCCAAGAGGGTGAATAATCAGATCGACAAACTTCTTTTGATCAAAAGTCTTCCAGGTTCTTCTAAACACCTTTGAAAGGAGAATGGCCAGGTATTTCGAAATGAACCGGTTTAGTATCAGGACGAACAGGATGACGCCAATGACCCATACATAGTCCCAAACAGTATTAGCGAAAAACACCCGGTCGAAGAAACTGCCCATTCCTAAAGTTTGCGATAAAATTATTGATTAATCAATAACGATACTGGTACACCTGTATGCTTGTATTGGAGAAGTTAACCAGCTTGCTTGGTGTCAGGAAGGAATGCAAATAGGGCTTGAACGGCATCCTTCTTTGGCTCTGAAGGAAAGTGGAAGAGTTAAATACTGCGATCAACTCGTTATTTGCACTGATGATATTACCATTGGCAATTGAGATCGTTTGCCAGCTCTTGACGGGTATCCGTTTTTTGAAAGAACCGTAATTGTCAAAAACATAGACACCGTTTGTACTATCAGCCAAATATACAAGACCATTTTCACTGAAGATCTTTTGCGGTGCTATGGCTTCGTCAAAGAGAGTTCTGAAGTCGGGTGTTTCCAGAAGTTTGTTACCCTGTTCATCAATCTTCTTCAACTTATTGTCAAACTCATCGTACACCCAAATATTGTTGTCGTAAGAATTACCGATTGCAGAAGGATTCAAGACAGAATATTGCTTCAGGTCAATTGTGGAATGATTGGCTAAAAGGCGGTCAAGGACCACAATGGTCGAGAAGTCCTTATAGAATAATAAGATCTTTAGAGGGTTTGATACGTCAATGGTGTAAAGCTTGCCATAGTTCTTTGCCTGGTTATAAACACCCACAGAATCGCCAGCCGCATTCAATTTCTTAATTTGACCGGTAGGGGAAATGATATAAAGATTATCCAGGTTGTCCAGGGCTACGTCAGCAATGTTACCTGTATAGCTTTTTACAAGAACGAAAGAGTCAGAGGCTTGCTTCTGCGAATAACAGTTCTGAGAAAACAGGATTGCCAACAGTATGACCAGGTAAGCTCTCACCAGTTTTTATAGATTTTCTTGTCTTTCCCAGAGTAGGACTTCAACTCCATTCGCTGTCCGTCAAAAACTGCATAGGTGTCAAAATTCATCCACTCGCCGAGGTTAATATAGCGACTATTATCTGTAAGACGAAAATCTATAGGTAAGTGCCTGTGGCCGAAGATAAAAAAGTCATAATGTTTGATTTGAAGGACTTCTTTACTGTGAATCAACAGCCATTCCTTGTCTTCTCCCATAAAGCTCTCTTCCAATCCATGGTCTGCGTCGCGGCTTTTCTGGCTCGAATAATGCGCGAGGCCCATCCCGATATAAGGGGGCAGAATCCCAAACAGCCATTGGCAGAAAGGATTTCTAAAGACCTTCTTCAGCATTTTATAACCATGATCACCGGGACCGAGGCCGTCACCGTGACCAACGAAGAATTCCTTTCCATTAAATTCAAACTCCTTTGGTTCAAAATAAACAGGAACGTTTAGTTCTTTCTCAAAGTAATTCTTCATCCACATGTCGTGATTGCCAACGAAGAAATGGATGTTGATACCTGAATCGGTCAGCTCGGCAATCTTACCAAACAAGCGGACAAATCCTCTCGGTACTACTTTCCTGTATTCGTACCAGAAGTCAAACATGTCGCCGACAATGAAGATTGTGTGCGCTTCCTGCTTTATGCTGTCGAGGAATTCAACGATGCGCCTTTCCCTTTGTAAGCTGCTTGCTGCATCGGGAGCACCAAGGTGGAAATCCGATAGAAAGAATATCTTCTTACCAGGTGGTATCTGCATGTAGTACGAAGCTATTGTTGCTGGTCATCAATAACAAAACAATATACTTCTTTCGGACCGTGAACACCAACAACCAGGGTTTTTTCAATGTCGGCTGTGCGGCTCGGCCCTGTAGCGAAGGTTATCAAGGACGGAAGGTATTGACGGTACTTGTCTTTTAAACCATTGAGACCGTCCTTTATGTCGTACACCAGTTGGGAAGTGGTCGCTATACAGATGTGAACAGGTGCATATACACTTGGTATCCTTCCCTGGTGAACCGAAGTCAAAACAATGCTGCCGGTTCTCGCAATTAAGAACTCGCAACTTGTGATCGAAGCATCGCAGGTAACGATGTCATTGTGAAGGGTATTCGGTTGAACGATGTCTTTCCACTTTTCTTCTTCGCAAAAGATCTTTGTCCACTGGTTCTGGTAGCAAACCTTGTTAAAGGCCTCAACCAATTCTTTCTGATCTAAGCAGAATATGAACTTACCCTGTAATGCTGTGAACTGTTCTGCAAATTCGACTACCAGGTCTTGTTGCTGCGGTTGAAAAACAGAGTCAGATCCTTCACTTTTTGGAAAAGGCAATGGCGTTGGATGTGCCAACGCCATGCGTATTTTCTTCAGAATGTTGTTCTTAGCTGGTGAATTGCTCATTTTGGTGCTGGTGCTTGATTCGTAATATTCGGATCGTACGGAGGCACTCCTTCGCTGATACCACCTTCGGGATGTTTCTCATTAGGATCTACATCCAGTAGATGCTTGTCATGGAAAGGACGAGGTCCGATCAAGGTTTCTACGTCGCTTTGAAACAGAACTTCTTTATCTAACAAGGCTTCAGCAAGCTTTTCAACTTCAGCTCTCTTCTCTGTGAGGAGCTTTTTGGTCCTTATGTAGGCATTATCAATGAGCTTTCTCACTTCCTCATCAATCATCTTCGAAGTTTCTTCAGAATATGGCTTTGTAAAAGATTGATCTTGTTGAGGATCGTAAAAACTAACGTTCCCCACCTTGTTGTTCATTCCATACACAGTAACCATTGCATAACCGATACGCGTTATTTGCTGCAAGTCGTTTTGTGCCCCGGTGGAGATCTTTCCGAAGAAGATATCTTCACTTGCCCTTCCACCCAGCGTCATGCATATCTGGTCATCTAATTGGTCTGTATTGTAAAGGTATTGCTCCTTTGGAGTGTATTGGGCATAACCGAGGGCTGCTGTTCCTCTTGGAACGATCGTCACTTTGAGCAAAGGATAAGCGTGCTCAAGGAACCATCCGCAAATGGCGTGGCCTGCTTCGTGGTAGGCAATGATTCTTTTCTCGTCGGGTGAGATGATCTTATTCTTCTTTTCCAATCCACCTATCACCCTGTCCACTGCATCCTGGAAGTCGCTCATGTCTACTGCTGCCTTGTTCTTCCTGGCAGCAATCAAGGCTGCTTCGTTACAGACGTTGGCGATATCCGCTCCCGCAAAACCAGGAGTTTGTTCGGCGAGTTTATGAATGTCCACCTTCTCAGAAACCTTGATTGGTTTTAGGTGCACTTTGAAGATAGCCTCACGCCCTTTCACGTCCGGCTTGTCGATAGAGATCTGCCTGTCGAAACGTCCAGGACGCAGAAGCGCAGTGTCCAATACATCGGGACGGTTAGTCGCTGCGAGGACGATGATTCCTACGTCAGTGCCGAAACCATCCATCTCAACGAGCAACTGGTTGAGGGTGCTTTCACGCTCATCGTTGCTCATCATCATGTTCTTGCCACGCGCGCGGCCAATGGCGTCGATCTCGTCAATGAATATGATACAGGGAGCTTTTTCTCTTGCTTGTTTGAAGAGGTCACGTACGCGGCTGGCGCCCACACCAACGAACATTTCGACAAAGTCAGAGCCGCTCAGGCTGAAGAATGGTACTTGCGCTTCACCAGCCATGGCCTTTGCAAGCAGGGTCTTACCCGTTCCGGGAGGGCCCACTAAAAGTGCACCTTTAGGAATTTTTCCTCCAAGGGAGGTATACTTCTTAGGGTTTTTTAAAAAGTCGACAATTTCCATTACTTCGACTTTTGCTTCATCGAGACCGGCAACATCAGCAAACGTGATATTTACCCTTGTACCCTTATCAAAAAGAGTAGCTCGCGACTTGCCAATGTTGAAAATGCCTCCGGGGCCACCGCCACCGCCGGCACCACCGCCCATTTTGCGCATCAGGAGTATCCACAGACCTATGAAGATCAGGATCGGAAGTATGGTTTGTATGATGGGACTGAACCAGTTAGCATCGCTCGCGGCATCTTCTACCGGGCGTTGTACGTTGGGATTCTTGTTGTAGAATTCGCGCATATCGTCTTTGAACGACTCAACCGATGCAATCTTAAACGAGGCGTGGTAGTCGTCGCTGGTCTTCAGGTTCTTTCCCACCTTTCCCTCTTCATTACGAATACCAACATCATTGAGTTTTACCCGTACGAGACTACGGTTGGACACGATTGTGTATTTGGCAACCTCGCCGTTCCTTATCATTTGCTCAAACTGGCTTTGGTTGATGTCGGCTGTGCTTGAAGAGAAATTGAATAACTGAAAACCAATGAGTACAGCGAAAATTATGGCGTAGATCCAGTATATGCTGAACCGGGGACCTTTGCGGGGAGTGTTATTATCACCATTCTCCGTCGGTCGCTGGTTGAATTTTGGAAGTCTGGACTTATCGTTTTTATATGGCTCCTGTGGCATTTTTATTAGTCTTAAGATCTTGAATGGTGCAAGTAATTAAATTTTACCGGAATTAACTGTGGCGTTGTCATATTTAACAAACAGCCTCAAAGGTTGTGATCTTCAAGGTCTGCATCACTCCACATCTCTTCCAGTTTATAGAATTTGCGTTGTTCAGGCATCATGATATGAACAACAATGTTTACATAATCGATGATCACCCATTGCATGTTTTGCTTTCCTTCATAATGATAAGGCAATTCACCGCATTTCTTTTTTACCTCTTCTTCAACAAAGTCAGTGATCGCCCTAATTTGGGGTTGGTTACTGGCCTGGCAGATAACAAAAAAGTCTGCAACGGCCTCATGTATTTTTCTTAAGTCAAGAGAGACAATGTTCTCACCCTTTTTTTCCTGGATTGCTTTTATTATGGTTTTGAAAATCTTGGAGTTCTTATTCAGCCGGGCAATGCCTTTCTTCCTTTTCGTCAGTACTTCTAATGGTTCCAAATATTAAATCAGTTTTTTTGTTTGATAATTGGGGCAGTTGTCAAGGTAGTGACAATCAGATGAACAGTTGTTTCTTTGTTCAAAAATATCGATTAATTGCCAGCTTTAAACCCGATAGGTCAACCTTTTATAGAACTGCTAACCGTTGAAAGTACCAACAACTATGCCATGGGGTTGGCGCGTGCAGCTATGGCACAACACGGTGCTGTAGTGTTTACTCATGAGCAAACTAAGGGTAAGGGACAGAGGAGCAAAGGCTGGGTGTCGAAGAAAGGGCAGAACCTTGCATTTAGCGCGGTGGTAGAACCCAATTTACTGCGTGCTTTACCACCGTTTACGCTGAGCATGGCGGCTGCGGTAGCTGCCCATCAGTTGGTGGCAAAATATATTAATGAGGACTTGACAATCAAGTGGCCCAATGATATTTACTGGCGTGACAGAAAGGCAGCGGGAATACTAATTGAAAATATATGGCAGGCGAGCGAATGGAAATTTGCTGTGATTGGTATTGGGCTGAATGTCAATCAAACCGAGTTTGGAGAGCTAGGCAACCGGGCTGTCTCTTTGAAGCAAGTCACCGGGAGGGAGCTGGAGCCGGTTAGTTTGGCAAAGGAACTCTGCTCGGTCCTCGAGGAAAAATACCAATTGTTGGTTACAAGCCCTTCCGATATAGTTGAAGCTTATAAAGCACGGTTGTACAGACTTCACCAGCAGGTTAAGTTAAAGAAGGGAAGCCGCGTGTTTGAAGCCAGCATTATGGACGTTAATGTCAACGGACAGATGGTTGTCGACAGTGGGGTGGAAGAAATTTTTAATGTGGGCGAAGTGGAATGGGTGATTAACGACGGCTGAATGTTTCTTCATACGCACAACGAACCTGGTACAAGAGCGACAAGTTATTGTCTACACGGTAGGTTGCAAGAAGCTGGTTGTTCGAGGTGCTGTCGAAGAAGCGGATGCGGTCATTACTTAAAGTTTCATACTTATTGAAATCCTGCAGGAAAGTGTAGTTTGGCTTGGGTCCCAGAATATCGAGCCGACCGTCGGGTTTGAATTCGACTGAAAGTTCATTTCCCTGTAAATAGACGGTTGAAGTGTCTACGGTTGTGATCTGTGTAAGTCTCCAGGCTCCAACGATGGAGTTTTTCTCTCTTTCTTTAGTGCAACTTACGAGGCAAAGGACCAGCAAGGCTCCTATGATTGCTTTCATGGGTTTGGATTCGGGTAGCAAAATACTGCTGAAAATTGTTATTTCATAATGGGTCGACAGACGCCACCATTTACATTGGAAAATGACGGATTTACGGGGATTGAAGGGGCGCGTACGGTACGGCGACAGATGTCGCCCGGGAAGGAGGTGGGCTTTGATTGGAAGTCAACCAGTTAACGCCTGGTTTGGTAGTGTGGTAGGGCACGTACTTAGGTGGGCTTTAAGTGGGAGTATCGTGGGCGTTAAGTGGGCTTTGAGTGGGAGTAGCTACGGGATAGCGACGGGGCCCGTGGTTGGGAAGGATTATTAATTATTCATTAGTAATTTTTTAGCATCCTGTGGTGAGTTTAGTGAGTGGTGAGTGTGAATAGTGAATAGTGGACGCTGTCATCAAATAATCAATAATAAATAACTAATAATCAATCATTAACGCGTAAGACGGCACACTATTTAACGATCTCCTCGGCGTGGGCTTTGTTTTTGGGACGGAGGAAGATTTTGAAGATGATTCCTTTTTCGTCGATTACGAAGGTGGTGCGGAAGAGACCCATGTATTCGCGACCGTAGAGGTTTTTTAGTCCCCATACTCCATACTTATCGATGATCTTGTGCTGAGGGTCTGCTATCAATGTGAAAGGCAAATTGAATTTCTCCTTAAATTTTTGATGGCTTTTTTCGTCGTCGGGACTGACACCAATAACCTTGAATCCATTCTTTGTAAGCAGCGAGTAATTATCTCTAAGGTTGCAGGCTTGTACGGTGCAGGTTGGGGTGTCATCTTCGGGATAGAAGTAGAGAACTACTTTCTGGCCTTTAAAATCAGTTAACGAAACTTTCTTTCCATCCTGGTCAATGCCTGTAAATGCCGGTGCTTTTTGTCCCACTTGTAGATGTGTAGCCATAACAGATATAACAATGAACTTGAACGATTGTTGTTAACGGGTAACTTTCCAAACTTTGGTCGTCATGTTGCCAGCAGCATCTTCGATGATCACTTTCAATTCATGCTGTCCTCTTGGGAAGTGTTCATCAAAATTATAGATCCAGACCTTTCCTTTGTCATTGGAAAAGCGCAACCAGTTGCCGTCGAGTTCCGCACGAAAGCTGGTGATTGTATTAAAGTTGTCACGAGGAACAAACACGATCCTGCTTGCTTTTGAAAGATTTGCAGGTGGTGTATTTACCGTAGGTGGTTCTCTATCGATGAAGGCCTGGTAGGTACCGAACTGGCGAAACTTAGCCGAGTACCAGCCGTTGTGCCAATGTCCTTTCTCAACATAGGTCCTTTCGCCACAAACGTTTTTGATCACGATTCTATCCTTCCACTCAGAGGAAATTATTTCTGTAGGCTTGATACGAACAGATACTGAATCGTGACAGGGGATGGTTGAACCGAAGAACTTGAACAAAGGTGACACTGAATTTGCAGCGCCATTGCCTGATTCGTTATAATCAACCGCTATCGTGTCATATATGGATCTTTCTGTGGTGTACAGTTCGAAATTAGGACTCTCAAATATGTCGACATTGTTCGGGAGAAAACGGTCACCGTTCTTCACCGGGTAGGTCTTTCTAAGGCTTTCATCATATTGCAGGCTGAATTGCACCCTCGAAGTATTATCGTTTGCATCCTTTACCTCAATCACCACCTGGTGTGGAGAGTTGTCTTTCAGATGAATCATGCCATCGCCATTGAACAGGTGATAGGCAACTTTCTGTGCACCTGGTAAGGGTGAGACGTGTTGTAGTGGGGAACCACCCCTTGCTTTATACGGATAATCCAACTGTGCGTTGATGTAGCGTGTATCGTTATAGCTAATATCATCCAATGCAAAACCTGATATGGGTGCGCCGTCTACCATGATCTCTGCGCTATAGATGCCGTTAGGATTAGCGCTTCCGGTGAAATGATCAACAGCACCAATGGCGAAACTGACCTTATCCGAGCCGGTTCTTATGGAATTGCCGGCAACAGAATAAATGCTGCCCACTTTTCTAACTGCGAATATCTGTGCGGACTGTTCCCACGTGCTCCTGTTCCTATCATACAGGGCAAGCCGCATTACAGATGGAGGAACTGCATCCGCAATCGGAAAATTAAACAGCAAGGGATTGAGACAATTTTCTGTTTTAGTATCCCTGATCTCAAAATGCACGTGCGGCCCTTCTGAAGCACCCGTGCTTCCACTCAAGGCTATGAGATCTCCTTTTTTTACAGGAAAAAGGTTAGAAGGTATCAACAGATTAACATTCCATGACTGTTGTTCGTACTGTTTTTGTTTCACATAATCTGCGAGTGCGGCTACAAAAGAATTCAGGTGACCATAGACCGTAGTATATCCATTGGGATGATTGATGTAGACAGCCTGGCCGAATCCACCTGGCTCGATGGAAACCCTCGCTATATACCCGTCTGCAGCAGCGTGTACCGGCACGTTTACTTTGTGCTGTGTCCGAATGTCAAGACCCATGTGCCAATGATTGGTTCTTATCTCTCCAAAATTGGCCACCAATTGCATGGGTATGTCGAGTGGCTGCCGAAAATTATTCTGTGGGTAAGTTTGGGCTTTACATACAAAGGAAACAAGTGAAAGGACTGCGAACACCAATGTTCTTCTCTTCATTCTATATCTTTTAACGAGGGACTGCTACATCCAATCTTTTTGCGATAACAGGCACAAAATTGGTAACTTAATAGAGTCTAAAAAATTAATCATCTTTAAAAATGTCGCTATGAGTGTAAATAGTAAACATCTTGCCACCTTTCTGTTGGGTGCTGCCGCAGCCTTTGGAGCTTATAAGTACATGAAGATGACCGACGAGGAAAAGGAAAAATTAGCAAATGACATAAAAGACAAGGCAAACAAGCTCAAGGATTCTGCCATGGACGCGGAAAAACAAGCCATGGAATATTTCAATGAGCTCAAATCGAAGGGCGCTGATGCCATGAAAGAATACATGCCGAAAGTGGAAGAATTCTTTGAGGGTCTTTTTAAAGGTGGAAGTAAGCCTACAACTGCCTCCACGGGCACCAACGGAACTCCAGTTTCTTAAGGGGTAGCGTAAATACGGTACGATATTTTATAGTATGTGTCGGTGCGATCATCTTTAACCTTAAAATAAATGCTATGACACGTAAAACAGGTATTGGCTCCCTGTTGCTGCTAGGTGCAGCAGCTTTCGGTGCCTACAAATATTCCAAAATGAGTGACCAGCAGAAGAAAGATTTGCTTGACAAAGGCAAAAGGCTGGTGAACGATAGCGTAGGAACCATCAAGAACCGCTTTGGTGGACAGAATGCTCCCAATGGTTCGATGAACCCAGCTATTTAGAATTGTTTCACAAACATTGCAAAAGAGGTGTTGCCTGTGCAACACTTTTTTTATTTTCAATAGGTTGTTAACATAGTTTGACGCCGGTCAAATTGTTCCTTGTAGTTTCTGTGATTCCTTTACTTTTGCACCCCGAGCAAAAGCTCGGTTTTTTTATATCTGCACGTTAGTAAAGTATTGAGACATGCCAAGAGACAATTCCATCAAGTCAGTTCTAATCATAGGTTCGGGACCCATAATCATAGGCCAGGCTGCTGAGTTCGACTATTCCGGGACACAGGCAGCCAGAAGTTTGCGCGAGGAGGGTATCAGGGTAATCCTGATCAACAGCAACCCTGCCACCATTATGACAGACCCAATGATGGCGGACAGAGTTTATCTGTTGCCGCTTACGGTTGAAAGTATTGAGCAGATACTAGAGGAGAATCAAATTGATGCCGTGCTGGCCACCATGGGGGGACAAACAGCGCTGAACCTTGCCAAGGAGGCTGAGGACCTGGGCGTGTGGGAGAAATATAATGTAAGGCTTATCGGGGTAGACATCAAGGCGATCGATAAGGCAGAAGACAGGGAGAAATTCCGTCGGTGGATGATCGAACTGGGTGTCCAGGTGGCGCCTGCACATATTGCGAACTCGTTTCTTGAAGGGAAAGATTTTGCGCAGCAGATCGGCTTCCCGCTGGTGATACGACCCTCGTTTACGTTGGGTGGTACCGGCGGCGGTTTTGTTCACGGCCCCGAAGACCTTGACGAAGCACTTCAAAGAGGTCTTGAAGCTTCACCGATACATGAAGTGCTGGTGGAGAAGGCTGTTTTGGGCTGGAAAGAGTTTGAGCTTGAACTATTGCGTGACAGTGCTGATAACGTTTGTATCATTTGTACTGTCGAAAACTTTGACCCAATGGGTGTG
>DATDNL010000443.1:0-5023 GCA_036518315.1 Flavisolibacter sp.
GTTGCCGCCTGTTCTATGGCGTGAAAGCGGTTCGCTTCATCATGGGCTCCAATTCGCAACTAAAATATGGAGCGAGGCTGATTAACTCTTTCCTTGGGGCCAATTCCACTATCTCCTGTTGCGAGGTATTGAACTCCCTAATCTTCCCCGGTCATGAGCAGCACCATAACAACTCGTTCTTGTGTGCGGCCCTCGTAATGGGACAAAGTAATATTGCCGCGGGCGCCACTCTCGGTTCCAATCATAACAGCCGTGCAGCAGATGGTGAATTGATTGCAGCCCGTGGCTTCTGGCCTGGACTCTGTGTGAGCATCAAACACAATTCTAAATTTGCATCATTTACCTTGTTAGCAAAGGGCGACTATTCTTATGAACTGAATATACCACTACCCTTTTCGCTGGTAAGCAACGACGTTTCGAACAACCAATTGTCGGTAATGCCGGCCTATTGGTTCATGTATAATTTGTACGCGTTGGCGAGGAATGCAGGCAAGTACGTGGACAGGGATAAGAGAACGAACAGGGTGCAGTTGATAGAATATGATTTCCTCGCTCCGGACAGTGTAAACGAGATCTTTTCAGCATTGGAACTATTGAAGAAGCTGACTGCACAATCGCAAGACAAGACCACCGGCGACACGAGTGCAAATGTATTAGTACAAGCCGGAGAAACTATCCTCGAAGATGATGCTAACCTGATCAGGAACATCACGATCAACGATTCCGGTTTCGAAAACAGCTCCCGACCTGTGTCAATAGCCAAAGTGGGCGACGCCTACCGCATTTACAAGGACCTGGTGCTTTATTACAGCATCTCCAATCTTATTTCGTTTATCAACGCGCACAGCTTTGCCTCCTTTGATGAATTAATGAATGCACTGCCGGCAAAGGCAGTCCGTTTGCAGTGGACGAATATCGGGGGACAATTGATACCAACCAGTGCACTAACAAGCTTCCTCGATAAGGTCAGGAACAAAACCATTCAAACCTGGGACGAAGTCCACGAATTCTATGGAGAAAGCGGTAAGTTATACAAAGAGCAGAAAGTTCAACACGCCTATGCTTCTTTACTGGAGATTCAGAAAACCGACAAGCTTGATGCTGCGTGTTTTAAGAAACTGCTGATTCGTACACTCGAGATAAGAGAATGGATGGTAAAGAACATCTTTGATTCGAGAGCCAAAGACTATCAGAATGAATTCAGGAAAATGGTCTATGGAAATGAAAAGGAGATGGAAGTGGTGACGGGCAGGCTGGAAGACAATGTGTTTATCAACCAGCAAAAAGAGGAGTTTAAAGAGTTCAGGGCCTCAATCGAACACGTTATTGAGCGCTTCGGTCTATAAAAAAAGTCCCTCGTTACCGGGGGACTTTTCTTCGTAATAATTTCTCTTATTTCTTTTTCTTAGAAGAGGTATCGGCGCTCATTTTAGAAGCTGTGTCCATACCCATCTTAGAAGTGTCAGTGCTCATCTTCATAGTGTCGGTAGACATCATGTTCTGCGTTGTGTCAGCAGTAACGGTAGTAGAATCTTTTGTAGTGGTTGTTTCGCTGCTATTGTTACAAGCAACTAATGCACCTGCAATAACTACAACTGATAATAATTTCTTCATTGTACCTTGGTTTTAATTTATTAATTGCGGCAAAAATAGTCGCTACCCTCAACAATACAAATTTTACGGGGTCAATTTTGCCCACACTCTATTTCTTTCGGAAAAATATTCGGATAGGCACTCCTGTAAGATCAAAGTTTTCCCTTAGCTTATTTTCAAGATAATTCCTGTAAGGCGTCTTCACATCGTCGGGAAAGTTGCAGAAGAACGCAAACGATGGAACTGCCGTGGGAAGTTGTGTTACGTACTTGATCTTAATGGGATGGCCGCGCACCACCGGTGGGTGATAAGACTCTATAGCCTTGAGAATCACATCATTTAGTTTCGCAGTCGGTATCTTTCTTTGCCGGTTGTCATAGACCTGCAGGCCCACTTCGATCGCCTTGAATATCCTTGTTTTCTCCTTTGCTGATATGAAGAGAACGGGAACATCGCTGAAGGGAGCCAGTCTTTGTTTAAGGGCCTTTTCGTAGTCCCGGGCAGTATTGGTAGACTTTTCCACGAGGTCCCATTTGTTTACTAATACCACCAGCCCCTTGCCTTTCTTGCCCGCCAAAGAGAAAATGCTAAGGTCCTGGGCGGCAATACCTTTTTCTGCATCCAGCAATAACAGGCAAACGTCGGCTTCGTCCATGGCCTTGATGGCGCGTATGACTGAATAAAATTCAAGGTCTTCATGCACCTTGGCCTTGCGCCTGATACCGGCCGTATCGATCAGGATGAAATCTTTTTGGAACAGTTTGTACCGGGTATGAATGGTGTCCCTGGTTGTGCCCGCGATTTCACTCACAATAGTCCTCTCCTCACCGATCAATGCATTCAATAAAGAGGACTTGCCAACGTTAGGTTGACCGATAATGGCAAACTTGGGAATGCCTTTCTCTTCTTCCAGTTCAAAGTCTTCTTTTATGAGACCAGTTATTTCATCGAGCACCTCCCCTGTTCCGCTTCCGCTAATAGATGAAATGAAAAAGATCTTCTCAAAACCAAGGCTATAGAATTCTGAAGCTTCCAGCAGACGCTCGTTGTTGTCTACTTTGTTTACTACCAGGAGTACGGGTTTTGTCGCACGGCGTAGGGTATCAGCCATAGAATCGTCTAGCGCAGTGATACCCGTTGCCACGTCGACAACGAATAGCACGACACTTGCTTCTTGCACTGCCACTTCTACCTGCTTGGCAATTTCCTTCTCGAACACGTCTTCACTATCAGGCACAAAACCACCGGTATCGATCACATAGAAGTTTTTCCCGTTCCAATCAGCGATTCCGTATTGCCTGTCTCTTGTGACACCGGGTGTATCTTCCACGATTGCCTTGCGCTGTTCGAGCAGGCGGTTAAAGAGCGTGCTCTTTCCAACGTTCGGTCTTCCAACTATTGCTACAGTAAATGCCATTCTTTTTTTTGATTAGGATTAATTTAATTGTTCCGATATGCCCCGGGTGTATCCTGTTTCGGTCATCAAAACGGTTCCTGGTGGGACGCAACCGTTCCTTTGTTAAACTGCTCGCTTTCTACAAGGATATAAATCGAATAAGGTCTTTCATTTTATTCGCCGACTTATGAAGCAACTCGTTCTCTTCTTTATTCAGGTTCAACTTGAGCACTTCTCTTACACCTCCCCGATCAACAACACAGGGTAGGCCAAGGTAAACATCACTGACACCGTGATAATCATCAAGCAAGGTAGACACGTTTAGAACAGCGCCCTCATTTTTTAAGATAGCTGTACAGATGCGGTCCAGTGCGAGAGCGATGGCGTAGTAGGTTGCGCCTTTGGCTTCGATGATCCGGTAGGCAGCATCGCGGGTATTATGAAAAATATCTTCTTTATCCTGCCTGTCCATCTCGATTTCTGCTCCAGCGAGGTTGGCATGGCTCCAGACGGGTAACTCCGAGTCGCCATGTTCACCAATGATGTGGGCGTGAACGCTCCTGGGATCAATGGTCAGTTTGTCGCCAATCAGGTATCGGAACCTGGCAGTATCTAACAGGGTGCCTGATCCGATCACTCGTTGAGAACTCCACCCCGACTTCTTCCAGGTGAAATAGCTCATCACGTCGACCGGGTTGCTGGCAATCAGTAATATGCCCTCTTTGTTATATTTTAAAACCTCATTGGTAATGTTCTCAAAAATGGCAACGTTGCGTTTCAGGAGGTCTACTCTCGATTCGCCTGGTTTTTGTGCAACACCAGCGGTGATAATTACAATATCTGCGTTGGCACAATCCTCATAATCACCTGCCCAGACTTTCGCCTTGCCCAGAAACGCCATACCGTGATTCATATCCAGGGCATCGCCGATAGCTTTTTCCTTATTGGCATCAATCAATACCAGCTCGTCGGCCCGTCCCCTAAGCAAAAGAGTGTAAGCCGTGGTAGACCCGACGGCACCAACGCCAATAACCACGATTCTTGTTTTCTTCGAAAAAGACGGCATAGTCGCTTGATTTGAGCGCAAAAATAACGGGTTCGGGTCGCAATTGACCTTTAGGTCCGGTTCAATGGCATAACATGGTGTTGATGGTGTACCATTAACCTGACTTTGGTCATATTGACTGCCTCTTACAATCATGTTGTAACATCATTTAACTCATCCCCTAAGGAAGTGGCCGCGGGTAGTTTTGTTCTGCAATTCACAATTAAAAACAAGAATTATGAAAAGGGAAAGAAACTTGCGAATCGGCCGCTTTTTAATCCTGGGAGCCATTGCCCTGGCAAGCACCTTCGCCACCAACGCACAAACTGTCCGTAAAAATTCAGCCTTTATAATCAAAGTGGCAGGATCTTCTAACCTGCACGACTGGACTATGGAAGCCAAAAGCGGGAGCATCGAAGCTAATTTAAACCTGGCTTCAAATGTCAGCTACCTGGCTGGTATTCAATCATTAACATTTACCCTGCCTGTTAAAAATCTTAAGAGCACAGAAGGCAGCACGATGGATAACAGAGCTTATGATGCGCTGAAAGCAGACAAGAATCCAAACATCACATTCAACCTGTTAACGGCGACTCCTGTAAGTCCTCAAGGGAACAAGACGCAATACAAGGTAACAGGAAACCTTACTATCGGTGGAGTTTCAAAACCAATCGAAATGTTGGCCAACTCAACCAAGAATGCTGATGGTTCTGTGATCATTACCGGTGAACAACAATTGAAATTCACACAGTTTGGTCTTAAACCACCATCCTTTATGTTTGGTGCCTTAAAAGTAACTGACAATTTAAAAATTGACTATACAGTACGTCTCTAACCCACATTATCTAAAAACCTAAAAAAAGCATAAAATGAGAAAGAATCTATTCCGCTTAGCAGTATTAGCAGCGATTGCCGCACCTTTCTTCGGTACGGCCCAAAGCCCAGACAAAGAGTTTTACCTCCGTCCTTCCTATTGGAGACCTTATGAC
>DATDNL010000444.1:0-2463 GCA_036518315.1 Flavisolibacter sp.
ATATCGACCATTGGGGCAAAGGTCCAGTGAACACCGGCGGCTGCCGCTTCAGTTGCAGCAACACGTGCCGATAACTCGATAGCCTTCATATCCCAGCTCGCTGCCTCAGCTAACGGACTGGGAAAGATCGTGCGATAGCCATGAATGATGTCTTGTCCAAATAGGAGTGGAATTTTCAGTCGTGACTGCAATGCAAGGGCCTGCAATTCCCTGGTTCGATCAACACCGGTGACGTTGAGCATCGAGCCAACCTTGCCTTCTTTGATCTGCGACAAAAGGTTGTTATCGTTAGTTAATGGCCCTGTTGCAGCCCAGGGGCCATTGTATTGATTCATCTGCCCGACTTTTTCGTCGAGGGTCATCAAGCGAAGAACAGAATCGACTCGTTGATCGATTGTTTTGCGTTGAGCAGAAATGGCGGTAGTAGAAAGAATAAAGGAAAGAACGAGTAGCAGTTTATTCATGTTAGACTTGCTTTATTGGAGCTGCAAGTTAGAGAATACCTCGTTCACCATTTGTCTTGTACCTTCTTTGACAATGTTAGCGCAATTGAAGTTGATGAGAATTCCCTTCGGTTTGGAAAGTAGTTTCATGTACGTCAAGAGTTGCGCCTCATGAACAGGAAGAATGCCATCCATAGCTTTCAATTCAACTACTATTTCATCCTCCACTAAAAAATCCAGGCGGTAATCTGTATCGAGAACAAGGCCTTTATAGACAACGGGCACAAGTAGCTGGCTATCTGCATGGATGTTTCTTAAGTAAAATTCTTTTTTCAGGCAATCGTGATAGACACTTTCCAAAAGACCAGGCCCAAGATGCTTGTGCACTTCGACCGCACAGCCGATGATTTTATAGCTAAGATCATTGAGGTAGGATTTAGTTATCATGTCAGTTAGTTTGGTTGAAGAGAATTTGAACCATACAAGGCATACAAGACATATAAGCGAGAGAAAAAAAGTCTTAGCTATAGGTCATTTTCTCTCGATACGCACCTTATATGTATTTTCCTTGTATGCCTTATATGTCTTGTATGGTTCAAAAAAAACTTACTTACTCCAATTAAGCTTTGCCACTTTCACGTCTCTCGAATTAGGGCCTATCATGATTTCTACTTCGCCGGGCTCCCAGCCGTAGCTGTTGTCGAAATGGTAGTACTTTAATGCATCTACTGTAACATTGAACGACGCAGTCTTCGTTTCACCCGGTTGGAGTTCCATCTTGATAAATCCTTTCAATTCCTTCACCGGTCTTGTATTCGCACCCACCACATCATGAACATATAGCTGCACCACTTCTTTTCCTGCCCTGTTGCCGGTGTTGGTAACGGTAACACTTGCAACTACCGTTTGGGCGCCCTTCGGATTTGTTGTGCTCAACTTCACATCTCCGTAAGAAAAACTGGTATAGCTCAACCCATATCCGAATGGATACACGGGGTCGTTGCTCACATCGAGGTAATTGCTTCTGAACTTTTCAAACCACTTACCTTCCGGTAAGGGACGGCCCGTGCTCTTGTGGTTGTAATACAGCGGAATCTGTCCCACATTCTGAGGCCATGTGGTAGTGAGCTTACCGGACGGATTCACGTCGCCAAACAATACATCGGCGATAGCATTACCTGCTTCGCTTCCTCCGAACCAAACATTTAGTATAGCAGGCACGTTTTCGTTCTCCCATTTGATTGTCAGTGGACGTCCTGTAAAAAGTACCAGCACCACGGGCTTGCCCGTTTTCAATAATGCCTGCAACAAGTCTTTCTGCGCCTGCGGAATATTGATATCGCTCCTGCTTGAAGATTCGCCACTCATTTCGGCAGACTCACCTAAGGCAGCAACAATTACATCGGCATCTTTGGACACGTTCAAAGCTTCCTGTAACATTTCATTTGGAGAGCGGTTATCTCTTCCCATGCCCTTGCCAAACATCGTGGCTCTTTGCTCAAACAGGGAGTCATAATCAAGATTAGAACCTTTTGCATAAACGATTTTGGCATTGTTACCGGCAACGGATTTCAACCCATCAACCAAAGAAACCGATTGATCAAACCTGGCAGCAACGCTCCAGGTACCGGGCATATTTACCCTGTCATTACCAAGAGGGCCAACCACTGCAATGGTTCCCGACTTCTTAAGCGGGAGTACATTGTTTTGGTTTTTCAACAACACGAAACAATCCGCAGCCAATCTTCTTGCTTCCGCCCTGTTGGCGGCACTGAATATTTCCGTCTTTGCCCTGTTCTCATCACAATACTTGTATGGATTGTCAAACAAGCCCAATTTGTATTTGGCTTCCAACACCAGGCGACAAGCATTATCAATTTCTGCCTGCGTCACCTTCCCCTCTTTCAACGATTGCTTCAAAGTTGTCAGGAAGCCCTCTCCAACCATATCCATATCAATACCGGCCTTCAACGCCAGCGCGGACACTGTTTTCAGATCTCCTAACCCGTGAGCCGTCATT
>DATDNL010000445.1:0-7846 GCA_036518315.1 Flavisolibacter sp.
AGGAGCTTAGTGTATTGATAGTTAGTTACGATTCGATTATCCGCCAGTGCTTCCGTCCCGAACCTTGATCTTCTTCTTACCGGAGTTTTTCTTTTCAAATTCCAGCACTTCTTTTGGCTTGGCCGCCTGCTTCTTTTCGTCAGCCTTAGCAGCCGTCGAATTTGAATTCGTCTTACCGGTTCCACCTTTACTTACATCGATTGGTGCAAGATCATCCTCGGTTCCGTTGGTAGTTACTGCAATATCTTCTTTCTTCTTGTTCATGACCCATTCTTCTGTAGACTGAATGGTACCATCGTTATTGTAATAGGTCCAGGTGCCGTTCTTGTAAGAGTTAGGTTCGATCTTCACAATCTCTTTTCTCACAATCTTAGAAGGGTCGTTCACATCTACAACATCAACAGTGTCATAAGGACTCTTGGGATCGATGGCTCTCCAACTCTCTTCGCGGAGCAATTCGCCGGTATATAAATAATACTTGCATTTACCACTCTTCATACCGAGGTAGTAATTTTCGACGGCGAGAAGGTCTCCATCGGTGGTAAAACGCTTCCACACTCCATCTCTTTTATCGTTCCAATAAAAGCCCTGTTCATCGTAACCGTCTTCACCCCTTAATGGATCGAAATGTTCCACCCAGCGACCTTGTTTCATGCCCTTCATGTCGACACGGTTCAACGTGTCATGACGCTTGCCGATGATGTAGCTTTTCCATTGTGCATGGCTATTGAACGAGATCAATAAACCTACAAATAACAGGTATCGCATTTTTAGTAAGTTTGACCATTATCTAAATAAAACGATAAACTGGCTGTTTTATGTTATCAAAATTAACCGAAAGGCTATTTTTTCCTATTCTTTTGCTCGTTACAGTTTTCACAAATGCACAGGTAAAACCTATGAGTGCCGATGCCCGTTTAAAGGGTATGAAGCAAAGGGAGGTTTTAAAGGCCAAATCGGTACTTGATTCAGTGAAGTTTAGAAATATTGGTCCATCTATAATGAGTGGTCGCGTGGTAGACGTTGATGCGAATCCTACTGATCCAACGGAGTTTTACGTGGCTTATGCATCAGGCGGCTTGTGGTATACAAATAATAACGGTCAATCATTCAAACCCATTTTTGATAGTGCAGAAGTTATTACCATTGGCGACATTGCCGTAAACTGGAAGACAAGAACTATCTGGGTGGGAACGGGAGAAGTAAACAGTAGCCGCTCTTCTTATGCAGGTATTGGAGTATACAAAAGCAAGGACAATGGGAAGACATGGCAATACCTCGGTTTACCTGAATCACAGCATATTGGAAAGATCCAATTGCACCCAACAGATGACAATATAGCCTGGGTTGCAGTGTTAGGCCATTTATATTCTCCAAACAAAGAAAGAGGTGTTTACAAAACAACCGATGGTGGCGCTACGTGGAAGCAGACGCTATACCTAGACGACAACACAGGGGCTGTTGATATTGATATCAATCCAATAAACCCAAACGAAGTGTATGCAGCCACCTGGTATAAGACCAGGAGTGCCTGGAATTTTGAAGAAGGCGGCAAAACAAGCGGCATCTATAAAAGTATGGACGGAGGAAATACCTGGTCGCTACTTACAAAACCAGGTGCAGGCTTTCCCGTAGGCGATGGTGTGGGACGTATCGGTATTGCAGTGTATCCTAAGAATCCGCAAATAGTTTATGCAATCGTTGACAACAACTTTCATAAACCCGATACTGCAAAGAAGGACACCGTTGCTTATGTGCTTCGCGACTTTCAGAATCTAACTAAAGAACAGTTTCTCCAACTAGAACCCAGGAAGATTGACTCATTTTTGCGCCGCAACCGAATGTACCCGAAGTATACAGCGCAAATGATCATGGAGAGAGTTTCGAACGGAACATTGAAGCCAACAGCAGTGTGGGATTATCTGTACGATGCAAATACGGCTTTATTTGAAACGCCGATTATTGGAGCAGAAGTTTACCGAAGCGAAGATGGAGGGGAAAGCTGGAAGAAGACCAACAAGAAAGACCTGCCCACTTTGTACAATACTTACGGCTATTACTTTGGTAAAATATTCGTGTCTCCTTACAATGATCAGAAGATTGTTGTGACAGGGTTTGACTTACAGATGTCAACCGATGGCGGCAAAACCTTTAGCACGATCAATAAAGAGAACACGCATGCCGACCACCACGTGGCGTGGATCGATCCGCAGAAAGACTCGCACATCATTATTGGTAACGATGGTGGTTGCAACCTGACCTATGATAACGGCCAACATTGGTTCAAAGCAAACACACCTCCCGTTGGTCAGTTCTATTCAGTCTTCGTTGATAATGCAAAACCTTACAATGTTTATGGTGGCTTGCAGGATAACGGTGTTTGGTACGGCCCTTCCAATAACCGGGAAAGCTATAATTGGTACGACAACGGTAATTATCCATTCAAAAGCATCATGGGCGGTGATGGCATGCAGGTGCAGGTGGATACGAGGGACAACACAACTACCTATACAGGCTTCCAGTTTGGCAACTATTCAAGACTGAACCGGTTGAATCCAAGGGAAACAGCTAAGAGAATTACACCGCAACATGAACTCGGGTCAAAGCCCTACCGTTTCAACTGGCAGACCCCTGTTCTCATCAGCAAGCATAACCAGGACATTATCTACTTCGGCGGAAATAAATTATTCCGCTCGTTTGACAAAGCAGATACCTTAATCCCCATCAGCGGTGACCTCACCAATGGTGGCCGACCAGGCGATGTTCCCTTTGGAACCATCACCACTATTGCTGAATCACCACTACGTTTCGGTTTGCTGTATGTAGGAACGGATGACGGTAACATACAGGTCTCGAAAGATGCCGGTGCTACATGGACTTTGCTAAACCCCACTCCTACTAAAAAAGGCCAGGCCTCCCAGTTGCCGCGAGGTCATTGGGTAAGCCGCCTAATTGGTTCCCAGTATAAAGAAGGAAGAGTGTATGCAACACTGAGTGGCTACCGGAACGATGACTTCAATGCTTATTTGTATGTGAGCGAGGACTATGGTACTAACTGGAAACAATTGGGAAAAGACCTTCCTGCCGAACCATTGAACGTGATCAGGGAAGATCCAAAGAACGAAAACATTCTATATGTCGGCAGTGATGGCGGTCTATATGTAAGCTTCGATCGTGGACAAACGTTTATGATGTGGGATGCCGGTTTACCAGGCTCCATTCCTGTTCATGATATTGCCATACAGGAGCGAGAAAACGAAATGGTATTGGGTACCCATGGACGTAGCCTGTACGTTGCTAAGCTGGACGATGTGCAAGGCCTGCAAAAAGATAAGGACTGGTTAAAGAAGAAACCAGTTACAAAGGAACCCGAAAGGCGAAACAGGAATGAAGATGATCCATCGGCTGAAGACATTGACTAATCTTTGAAGATGTTGGCTTGATGGCCAACATTTTTTTAAGGTTTTCAACCAACCTTCATAGTATCTATAAACGTTTTTGCTAAATGTTGCGTTAACATCTTTGAAAACAAAAACTTGGTAACTATCTTTCGTTGGAGTAATTTTCTTATATGAGAAGCCGCTACATCATCTTTGCGGATGATGATGCAGATGACCTGGAACTGATTACCGGCTTTTTCAAACAGTTCAACCGGAACGTCAATGTGCTGGAGTTTAAGGATGGTAGGGAGGTTTTGAAGTTCCTCGACGATTTTGCACTCACCACCGCACCGACATTAATTGTTCTCGACATCAATATGCCTCGCCTGAATGGTAAGGAAACCCTTGTGGCCATAAGGAAACATCCTCGCTATAAGTATATCCCCATTGTTATATACACGACTTCTCAAAACAGTAATGACGAAGATTTCTGCAAGGAGCTAGGCGCCAGTTGGGTGGTTAAGTCCTCCAGTGTCGAGGGTGTGAAACAGGTAGCTAAAGTGCTGGCAGAATTCTGTGAACTGCAAGGCAGCCATTAGAATATTTTAAAGCGTTCGCAACATGCTCTTTCCAGTTTCTCGCGATCATCGGGGTGCGCTATGTCAATCAAAGCTTTCGCCCTCTGCCTCAGATTCTTTCCAAACAAGTAGGCAATTCCATATTCAGTGACCACGTAATGGACGTGAGCCCGTGTAGTGACCACCCCTGCCCCGGGCTTTAAGGTGGGAACGATTCTTGGAACTCCTTTCACCGTTCTTGAAGGCAAGGCAATGATCGGCTTTCCGCCAGCGCTTTCCGCAGCGCCGCGCATAAAATCCATCTGTCCCCCGACTCCTGAATATTGAAACGTACCTATAGAGTCAGCGCAGACCTGGCCGGTCACGTCGATCTCGATGGCACTGTTAATGGCAATCATTTTAGGATTGCGCGCAATCACCTGGGGATTGTTTACATAATCGATATCGAGGAACTGGAAGGCAGGATTATCATCCACGTAATCATAGAGCCGTCTTGTTCCAAGTGCAAAGGCAGTTACCGTTTTATTTGGATGAATTTGTTTATACCTGTTATTGATCACATCGCATTCCACGAGGTCAATGATCCCGTCGCTGCACATCTCCGTGTGAATACCCAAGTCTTTATGGTTCTTAAGCAATCGTAACACCGCATCCGGAATAGAACCGATTCCCATTTGTAAAGTGCAGCGGTCGTCGATCAAAGAAGCAATGTTCTCTCCTATCTTCATCTCGAGCGGGCCGATCTTATCTCCGTAACCCGCTTCATATAAAGGTTGATCGGATTTAACGAAGGCATGGAAACGACTGGCGTGCACTAAACTGTCGCCATGTGTCCTTGGCACATGTGGATTTACTGCAGCTACTACATACTTTGCCGTATTCACAGCAGAGCGGGCAACGTCAACTGCCATGCCCAGTGAGCAATATCCATGTCTGTCAGGAGGCGAAACCTGTACAAGGGCCACGTCGATTGGTAGAACATTATGCTTAAACAGCTCAGGTATCTCACTAAGAAAAACAGGAACGTAATCGGCTGCCCCTTTATTTACATCTTCGCGGATCGCCTCGGAAACAAACAGTGCATTGATCTTAAACGAGTCCGCATATTCCGGTTGATCAACATGTATCTTTCCAAAGACCGTCACGAATACCAGTTCTACGTCTTTCAGTCGGGGCGCATGCGTGGTCAAAGCCTTTAAAAGACAGGTCGGCGTTTGGGAACTGCCCTGCACAAAGACCCTATTACCCGACTGGATGATATTTAATGCCTCTTCCGCTGTTTGATAAACGATGGGAATTTTCATAAGTTACAAAGGGAAGGAGAAACTATATTTGATTAAATGACCTTCATTATCCGATCGGCTAATAATGATCAATTTTGCAGGTACAATTTTAGCAGGACAAGGGAACTTCTGAACAATCAATGAAACCACAGGCAAGGGAAATACGGTATTTTTTATACAGTCAATATTTTGCAGATGGCTTCCGGGCCAGTTTTGCTATCCTATTGCCCGCACTGCTGGGTAATTACTTAGGGTTTTTCGAGATTGGGTTGACCGTTTCTTTAGGTGCCATGTGTGTAAGCCTCACCGATGCGCCCGGCCCTGTCATTCATCGAAAGAACGGGATGTTTATCGCATCGGCATTGGTGTTTTGTATTGCCGGCATTACTTCTCTTGCAAGAATGAATATCTACACCTTAGGGCTTGAGATCGTTCTTGTTACGTTCTTCTTCTCCATGTTCAATGTCTATGGCAACCGTGCCACGTCCGTTGGCAATGCGGTGATCCTAATGATGATCCTGACGATGGACACGCCCATCGATCCTGCCCTGATCATGTCGCATTCCCTTTTAATCTTATCAGGAGGACTGTTTTACACTGTCATAAGCCTGCTTTTGCATACCCTGCGCCCCTACCGGATCGGGCAAAGGGCCCTGGCAGATTGTATCAGGGAGATAGCGAGTTACTTGTCCATCAAATCGGATTTCTACGATGTGAAGACGGAGCTTGCAGACAATTATCGAAAGCTGGTATCACAGCAGATTGTCGTCAACGAGAAACAAGACGCCGCCCGCGAAATATTCTTTAAGACTCGCCAGATCGTAAGGGAGTCGACAGCGGAGGGGCGAAGACTCGTCTTCACTTTCGTTGAAACCGTAGACCTTTTTGAAGACATCACGGCCGCTTACTACGATTACGACTTGCTGAGGAAGCAATTTGAACATACCGGCGCGCTTGAGCTGATCCACGGTTGCCTGAAGAAGATTGCTTTTGAATTGGATTCTATTGCCCTTGCCATCCAGGCCCAGGCTTCGTTCAGAAGAACATTCGACTACGATGAAGAAGTGCGCCAGCTCAAAAGCGAGATAGACCGTATCGCCCCCAAAGAAGAAACGCAAACACTTGTTCTCAGGAAAATCCTCGTGAACATCCGTAAAATGTTGTCCGAGTTGAAGAATGTCAACCAGTACTTTGAACCCAAAATGGAAAGGAGCAAGTCGAGGCTGGACCACTCCCATTTTGTTTCGCACCAGCCTTTGGATTATAAAATCCTTTGGAGCAATCTTTCACTGGAGTCTTCAGTCTTTCGTCATGCAATGCGAACTTGTATCGCCTGCCTCGCCGGTTTCGTCATTGTAAACTTATTGAACTACGGACACCACAGCTATTGGGTGGTTATGACGATTGCCTTTATGCTGAAGCCTGCTTTCAGCCTGACTAAACAACGTAATATTGAAAGAGTCGTGGGAACGTTAGCCGGTGGGATCATCGGGGTATTGATCCTGCTCTACATTCCCAACAAGAACATTTTGTTTGCGTTGATGGTGGTATTCATGGTCAGTACCTATTCCTTCATGCGTTTCCAGTACCTCGTAACGGTCATCTGCATGACGCCTTACATACTTATCCTGTTTTTCTTTCTTGGAAGCAACTTCAGGATCGTTGCGCAGGAAAGGATCCTCGACACTGTTCTTGGATGTGCCATTGCCTTCCTTGCCGGTTATTTCCTGTTTCCTCATTGGGAGTCTTACCAATTGCAACGCTACATGCAGGGCATACTGAAAGCAAATGCGGCCTACCTGCAAAAAATCATAGACGCCCTGGCCGGCAGGAAGCCGAGTATGTTGGAATACAAGCTCGCCCGAAAGGACGTGTATCTCAACACTGCCAACCTTTCTGCTGCCTTCCAAAGAATGTTATCTGAGCCCAAGAGCAAGCAAAAGAAAGAAAAGGACGTACACCAGTTCGTGGTACTCAATCACATTTTATTTTCCAATATTGCTACAGTGGCCACGACTTTATTGTCGAGGGAGACCAGGATATACCCGGCCGAGCTGGCCCAAATTGCACGAAAGGCAAGAACTACTTTGTGTGAGAGCAGCAAGCGCTTTGGGGCAGATGGTGTTGAAACGAATCACGAAGGACATCCCGCCAAGCAAGAAGCTATCCTAAATACCGATGATAACCTAATGCGGGAACAGCTCAACTTCATAAACAAACTAAGTGTAGATATTGACAAAACAACGAAGGCGCTTACTGGCTAACAAACCACTGCAAGGCTAGTTCATATCCTTTCAATCCCAACCCAAAAATGCTCCCGACCGATTTCCCCGACACATGCGAAAGCTTCCTGAAGTCTTCCCTGGCATGAACATTAGAAATGTGGACTTCAATAACAGGCGTTTTTATAGCTGCAATGGCGTCACCGAGGGCGACGGAAGTATGTGTATACCCCGCGGGGTTCAGAATGATACCGTCGTAGGCAAAACCCAGCTTCTGAATTTCGTTGATCAACTCCCCTTCCACATTGCTTTGAAAATAACTCAGCTCAACACCCGGGTATTTCGACTGCAGTTCCAGGAGATAACTGTCGAAAGACTGGTTA
>DATDNL010000446.1:0-3364 GCA_036518315.1 Flavisolibacter sp.
TGACGGGCAATATGAATCGTTATGTCTGGACCATTAACAACAAAACCGTTTCTGAAACTGATAAAATACTCATCCGGAAGGGAGAAAACATCCGCATCATTATTAACAACAACTCCATGATGCGTCATCCGATGCATTTACATGGTCATTTCTTCAGGGTGCTAAATGGACAGGGAGAATACTCCCCGTTGAAAACAGTCCTGGATGTAATGCCCATGGAAACAGACACTATTGAATTTCATGCATCGGAAAATGGTGGGGATTGGTATTTCCATTGTCACATTCTCTATCATATGATGTCCGGAATGGGAAGATTGTTCAGTTATGTCAACGCTGACACAAGTACTTACCGATCCAATTACCAACAGGACATTCGCAAAGTTTATCACGATGACAAAAGATTTTATCCGGCGGCACAAATCGGGTTAGAAACCAATGGCAGTGATGGGGAGGTCGCTTTTACAAACACACGATGGTCATTACAAACTGAATGGCGACTCGGAATAAATAGGGTAAAAGGATATGAAAGTGAAACACATATTGGCAGATACCTTGGGCCGAATCAGTGGCTCATGCCGTATACAGGTTTCGATTGGAGATTGAGAACACGGGAGACCGAAGATGGTAAGGTGAAACAGGAGAAGAATCTTTTCGGACAGGTAAACACCAAGAATCAAAGAGCCGTTGTCTGCTTCGGTGTTCAGTACCTATTGCCCATGTTGTTGAAGGCCGATGCCCGAATAGATACAGAAGGAAAGTTTCGGCTTCAATTAGGGAGGGAAGATCTATCACTAAGCAAAAGGCTTCGCTTTGCCTTTTATATTAATTCAGATAAAGAGTATATGACCGGTCTGCGATACATTGTCACCAAATATTTCTCTCTGTCCACCCATTATGACAGTGATATGGGATGGGGTGGCGGAATTCAAATTACTTACTAGCTTGAATGTGCTTTGGGTCACCACCACCTTATGCTAATAATTACATACTGCAATAACAGTAAAGTGTAAAAGTTTAGGGGTGCACTGTTATCCAGGATCAATGCAGCAGCGAACCTGTTTTGAGCTTTACACACTCTCTGACACATCGATTGATCACGCATTCTTTCATCAGGCTGCCCGTCGTAAAAGCTCGCCAAAGAGACTCTCAATCTTCTTGATGGCCTTTGGAAGATTGATGCCTTTGCCGAGGATGCCTTTGAATAGATCACCTTCTTTCTTCACGCGTGCAGGCATATTGGCCAAAGTGAAATGCGACAGTTTGAGTCCTTTTTTTACCTCCTCCCAATGAAGCGGTGCGGAAGCAGTTGCGCCCGGTTTCGGACGCAACGAATAAGGCGCTGCCACTGTTGCCTGTGGGCGGTTCTGCAGGAAATCAATATACATGTTACCACCACGGTGGGCTGTTTTCCGTTCAATGGAAGTGAACGCCGGTAGTTCAGCGTGTACGATCCTGGCGATCCTTCGGCCAAATTCTTTTGAGTCTTCATAAGTGTACTTAGCACCAAAGGGAATGTAGATGTGAAGTCCTGAAGAGCCGGAGGTTTTGCACCAGCAGGGAACTTCAATTGCATCCAAAACTCCTTTGGTCACCTTAGCTGCCAGTATTACCTGCTCGAAACTATTTTCGTCGGGATCGAGATCGATGATACACCAGTCAGGGTTGTCGGGAGTCTTAGCCGTGCTGCTCCACGGATTCATTTCAATACAACCTAAAGAAGCGATGTACAATAGACTTGCTTCGTTGGTACAAAGCAGGAACTCCTTTTCCTTTTGCTCCCGGTGGCTGAAATACGGAAAGGTTTCAATCCATCCAGGGGCTTTTCCCTTGACATCTTTTTGATAGAAGCTTTCACCATTAATACCATGGGGGTGACGGTTCAAAGTTTGAGGCCGGTTCTTCATGTACGGCAACATGTAGGGCGCCAGTTGGTAGTAGTAATTGATCATATCTCTCTTGGTGTAGCCTTCCTTTGGCCAGAATACTTTGCTGAGGTTGCTGAATCGCAACTCATTACCACCGATGACACGGGTTTGCGTTTCTTCTTTCGGATTGAGTAAACTCCTGCGTTCTTTCTTCGGAGGAGTCTTAATGATATTCTCTTTCACAAGCTTATGTTCTTTTATAATTTTACTGGTATCGACCGGCACTTCCCTAACCACTTCGGTTGGCTTCTTATCCTCCCGCAACCCTTTGAAGGAAGGCTGTCGAATGGCACCACTATTCGTTTCCTCCCGGTAACTGATCTCTGCAACTAGTCTTGGCTTCACCCATTTTACTGTAGCCTTGGGCGGTTTAGGCCTAAAGCGCGAAGGCTTATTATACTCGGGTACAGTTGAAAAAGGACATTTACCTGTTTCGTAGGGACGCAGCTTGTCGACGATCTGCTGCTGCATTTCTCTGTTGAAACCGGTGCCCACAGGTGTTACGAAATTGAAGGAACCGTTTTCAATAAGACCCAGCAGCAATGCACTGAATAGTTTGCTGCTGCCCTCATTATGCGTGTAGCCCCCAATGACGAGTTCCTGCCGCTTCTCGGTTTTTACTTTCAGCCAATCTTTGGTTCTTTTTCCAACAGTATACACGCTGCCCGACTTCTTTGCCATGACTCCTTCCAGGTGAATCTGTTTGGCCATCTCGAAGGCCTGCTCTCCATTGTCCTTCACGATCTCGCTAAAGCGAAGATGAGAACTGTCTGCAGGAAGTGTGGATTGTAACAACTTCTTGCGTTCTTCCAGGGGAAGGTGCATTACCGAATGGCCCTCCATCCATAAGATGTCGAACAGGTAATAAAGCAATTGGCCGTCTGCTTCGCTGCGCCACAATTGCAGATCGCTAAAGCTGGGCACGCCATTTTCATTCACCACGACAATCTCACCATCGACAACGGCTTCGATGTTCCAGTCTTTTAGAGTCTTCATGAGAGGATAGAACTTCTGGTTGAATGACTTGTTGTTGCGTGAACATATATCGATATGGCCATCCTTCATATAGGCAAGTGCACGAAAACCATCCCATTTCATTTCATACACCCAGCCTTCCTCGGTGACAGGTTCCGTAACGAGGGTTGCCAGCATCGGGTCCACGTTTTTGGGCATCGGTGAGCGCTTGCCCTTTGCGAGGATCTGTTTGGCCGTCTTATTGAGTTTTGTGGAAATAGGTTTACTCATAAAGGAAGACATTCAAAAAACAAACCCTTCTTGAAAGGTCCTCGATTTCCCATGTAAACGTGTTATCAACAAGAATATACACACAGGTATTTTAGCAGCTTGAAGAGGTGCGGTATTCCAACTCAGCCGTATCAACGTTCACCTATTAAAAGCTAGTGTTCATCCCATAAAATTTTGAAGTCGACAAAACCTTA
>DATDNL010000447.1:0-8818 GCA_036518315.1 Flavisolibacter sp.
GCCTTGTCAAAGAAGTGTTCCAAAATGTAAAGTCGCCCTGGAAAGTCTTGGTGCCTATGCGATGAGATAGCATATCACGAATGGTCACCAGTTTTGTAGACGTGGTATCGTACAAACGATAGCCGGGAAAGTATTTGGTGATCTTGTCATTGAGGGAAAGAAGCCCCCTTGTCTCCAACAAAGCCAGCGATGTACCCGTAAACAGTTTAGTGTTACTCGCGATCATGAACAGCGTGTTTTGATCCACAGGTTTCCTTGTTTGCAGGTCCCTTATTCCGAAGCCTTTCATCACAACCACCGCACCGTCCTTAACAATGACGATCGATAACCCGGGAATCTTCCAATCACGTATACCTTTATTGATATAACTGTCAAGGCTATCCTTAATAAAAGAGGGTTGGGCAATAATGATCTGGTAGAGAGTGGCAAAAACAAATGTGAGCAGGATCTTTTTCATAGTTTGTAAACTTAAAAAGAAACTGCTGATTTTTGATTATGCTGAATTAATTCCTCGAACCCCCTTAGGGATTTTGGAAAGGGTCTATAAAACTTCATTGTTTTCAATGGTTTCATTCGGGCAAATCATCCGCTTGCGTCTGGCATAAAATTTTTGTGTCTGCTGGCATTAAAACCATTTTATGAAAAAGAAATTGTTCTCTTTCGCCCTTTGTCTATCTGCCGCTGCCATATGGTCGTGCAATAACAGCGGCGAATCAACAGCCAGCTCAGATTCGACCACACGTGCGAGCTCGACAGATACTACAGGTAATACGGCTACTAACAGCTCAACAATGTCAACTCCGGCAAATAGCACTCCGTTAAGCAAAGAGGACTCAACCTTCGTGATGAAGGCAGCAGTGGGCGGCCTTATGGAAGTACAGGCGGGCAAAGTGGCGCAGGATAATGCACAAAACCAGAGAGTGAAGGATTTTGGCGGTATGATGGTTACCGACCACTCGAAGGCTAACGATGAGCTGAAATCGTATGCTTCGGGACACGGCATTACGCTACCCGAGTCTTTACCAGCTGCCCAGCAGAAAGAAATAGATGCAATGAAGAATATGAAAGGTTCAGCTTTCGACAGGCATTACGTTTCGATGATGGTGGAAGACCACCAAAAAGACGTGGCTGAGTTTAAGAAGCAATCCACAGGCGCCAAGGATGATCAATTAAAATCTTGGGTCACTAACACTTTGCCTACTTTACAAAAGCACTTGGATTCTATTCAGGCAATAAAGAAAGGATTGAAATAGTTTGAATTATTCTAAGTGGAAGCATTCGCCTTAAGCGGATGCTTTTTTATTTGTATTCGCCGAAGAGGTTTCTCAATTGGTCAGCAATTTCACCAAGCGTGCATAGGTTTTCCACGGCCTCAATGACCGATGGCATTATATTCTCCCCGGCCGCTGCTTTTTGTCTCACTGCATCCAGGCAGGCAACTACTTTGTCCGAACTCCTTTGCTCCCTTAACTTCTTCAGCTTCTCTATCTGTCCGACGCGTATGCTATCATCAATTCTGAAAACAGGAATGGTCGCCTCTTCTTTAAGCTGGAACTTGTTTACACCAACAATGATTTTTTGCCCGTTCTCAATCTTCCGTTGATAGTCATAGGCGCTTTTAGCAATTTCATTCTGAATAAAGCCTTGTTCAATAGCGCTGACACTTCCACCCATGGCGTCAATCTTTTCAATCAACTGCCATGCTTTTTCTTCCACTTCGTTCGTAAGCTGCTCGACAAAGTACGAACCTGCTAATGGATCCACAGTTTCAGGTGCACCACTTTCGTAGGCTACAATTTGTTGAGTGCGCAAAGCAATCCGTGCTGCTTCTTCCGTCGGTAGGCTAAGCGCTTCGTCGTAGCCGTTGGTATGAAGAGACTGTGTTCCGCCCAGTACGGCCGCGAGTGTTTGTATCGTTACGCGCGATATATTATTATGAGGTTGTTGCGCTGTCAGCGTGCTTCCGCCCGTTTGAGTATGAAAGCGAAGCATCATTGCCTTTGGATCTGTGGCGCCAAGACTCTTCATCATCTTCGCCCACATGCGCCTCGCGGCACGGAACTTAGCTACTTCCTCAAACAAATTATTGTGTGCATTGAAGAAGAAGGAGAGACGCTTGCCAAAAACATTGATGTCAAGTCCCTTCTCAAGCGCAGCCTGCACGTAGGCCTTACCATTGCTTAATGTAAAAGCAATCTCCTGCACTGCCGTACTTCCTGCTTCGCGGATATGGTATCCTGATATAGAAATGGTGTTCCACTTCGGCAACTCTTTACTGCACCATTCAAAAATATCGGTGATGATGCGCATGGACGGCTTCGGTGGATAAATGTAAGTCCCCCTCGCCGCATATTCTTTCAGAATGTCGTTTTGAATCGTACCCGAAATCTTCTTTAAGTCAGCCCCCTGTTTCTTAGCCTGCGCCACATAAAAGGCGAGGAGAATATAAGCCGTCGCATTGATCGTCATCGAAGTGGAAACTTCTTCCAGCTTAATGCCTTTGAACAGTGTGTCAATATCCTCCAAAGAATCGATCGCCACGCCTACTTTGCCAACCTCACCTTCGGCTAAGGGATGGTCGCTATCGTATCCAATCTGGGTTGGAAGGTCGAAGGCAACGCTTAAACCCATGACACCCTGCGACAAGAGGTAATGATATCGTTTGTTACTTTCCTCCGCGGTGGAAAACCCGGCATACTGGCGCATGGTCCACAACTTGCCGCGATACATATCAGCCTGGACGCCGCGAGTAAAAGGGAATTCGCCGGGCTTTTCATTCATGGGGACGGGATCGCAATAGATCTTGTTGATCTCAATACCGGAGTCGGTCAGGACTTTATGTTCCTCCATACACTACATAATTTTTTTAGCTTCTGCATTTAATGTATTCGTAGCGTAGGTGTGAACAGCTGCCTTCTCTTCGTGCATCATGGCTTCCATCAACTGGCGGTTTAATTCAGAGGCGGAAGCTTCGGCAGGCAATGATTTCGCAATGGAATTGATCATTAATAGAGTCTGGTCGCGTAAACTTCTTACAGCATTCCAGGCAGTTTCGCTGACATAGATCTGCTGCGACGCATTGTATTCATATTCCTGCTTGATCGATTCAAGCAAAAGAAACTGCATTTCGCGGGCACTCAGGCCAGGCTGGCTGATCCGGCTAATGAGGTTGGGAAGTGCAATACGTTCAGCCAGTAAAACCAATCTTTCATATGCCTGTAGGCGAAGCGGCTTGGTGAGAAAATTATCATCTGCCGTCTTCTGAACCTGTGGCTTACTCTTAACAACGAGTGTATAAATAGAAGTCAAAAGCGCAATAACAGCAATAATTAGACTGATCTTAGATTCGTCCATGGAATTTTATTGATGCGCAAAAATAATATAAACATTGGCAGTTAACGATCGCTTAGCAAGAACCTGCCCATTTGTTTGGTAAATTTGGTTATGGAAACGATGACACAATCGCCGATCAGGTTTACGGAAGGAGCTATCAATGAATTGAACCGTCTGCAGAATGAGCCCGGTTTCAATAAGGATTTGTCTTTGAGAATAGGAGTGAAGGGTGGCGGCTGCTCGGGCCTGAGCTACATACTGAACTTCGACGAGAGGAAGGATAATGATACTGACTACGAGTTCGAAAGCCTTCACTTTGTTATTGATAAAGCCCACGAGCTTTATTTATACGGTATGGAGATCGACTGGCAAGGCGGATTAAACAGTCGTGGCTTCACCTTCCAAAATCCAAATGCCTCGAAAACCTGCGGCTGCGGAACCTCGTTTTCCGTCTAACCTTCTCTGACCTAAAATCTTATATGCCTTGTATTACTTGTATGGTTCATCCTCCACTCTCTATTGAAACGACCTCCAGCTTAATAATGATTCTTACCTGGACCGTCTTATTAAGTTCTTTAAAATAAAGTCCCTCAAAAACTCTTCCCATAAATCCCTTAAATCCACCCAAATCCCGGTTCAGACTTACTGACCACCGTCATTGACTGAATCAAATTTTTTTTCTACACTCGCAGTTACGGTGAAAATTATCCTCCACATATCGCCAGCACTTAAACCTACTTGCTTTTTACCCAAAATTTTGAACTCCTCCACAGGGACCTTATAGGGACATTATAGGGACCTTATAGGGACTTTATAGGGACCCAGCTATATGGATAACCTCAGTTAGGTATAGCTTAGCTAATAGTTCGACATTGCCCCCACATTGCGTAAACAAAAGCCTTCCCTACGGACACTAAAACGGAACGTTTATCTATTTAACAGTTTGAAAAGTTTGCACGTCTCGTCATCACACAAATAAAAAGTCCCGCATCACTGCAGGACTTTAATCTATTTATAAAATGCCCGGATGGAATTAAGCATGCTTCGGCTTAGCCAGCGCTGCTTTCTTTTCAGCTGCGGCTGAGGCACGTTTTTCCGCTGCTGTTTCAGAACCAAGCGCTTTCTTACCTCCAAGGTCAACGAGGATCGGGGCGGCAACGAATACAGAAGAATATGTACCCGTGATAACACCAATCAACATCGCAAAGGCAAAACCTTTGGTTACTTCACCACCTACCAGGAAGAGGATCAGGATGGTAAGGAACACCGTCAGAGAGGTCATGATCGTACGGCTCAACGTGTGGTTCACCGCTTCGTTGATGATCTTCTCTTTAGGAGCACCAACCATTTGACGACTGTATTCACGAATCCTGTCGAACACGATCACAGTATCGTTCATCGAGAAACCAATAACCGTCAACACGGCAGCGATGAAGTGCTGGTCCAATTCCAATGGGAACGGAACCACATCCTTCAGGAACGAGAATACTGCCAGCGTTACCAATACGTCGTGCAACAAGGCAATGATGGTACCAAGAGAATATCTCCAGTCGCGGAAACGAACGAAGATGTAAAGTGCAATGATCAACAGCGACCAGAACGTTGCCCATTTAGCATCTCTTTTCAACTTCTCAGAGATGGTTGGTTCCACTTTCACATAACCGGTCTTGAATTTCTTATCGAACTGTTCGAAGGTTATGTCAGAAGGAAGGTATTTCTTCAAACCACCCATCAGGGTAGCTTCAACGTCATTATCGATATTAGCACCGGAATTGCCGATCTTATACGTAGTAGTAATGTTCAACTGGCTGTTGCTACCTACAGTTTTGATGATCGGAGATTCGCCGAATACAGCGCTTAGGTCTCTGCGAATGTTTTCAACCTGCCCGCTTACCGAATGATCAAACTTAACAGTATAGCTACGACCACCTTTAAATTCAACACCCTCATCGAAACCATGGAAGATAGATCCGATACCGAGGATCAGAACTACAACCGAAATACCGTAAGCGATCTTTCTGTATTCGATGAACTTATAGCTGGCGTGCTTGAAGATTCTTTTTGAAATAGGAGTGAAGTACTCCAGGTGACGCTTCTTATCGGTAAACCAATCAGTAACCCAACGGCTCACAAGGATACCGCAGAACAAAGAAAGAAGAATACCAATGATCTGGGTGGTAGCGAAACCTTTCACTGGCCCTAACCCAAACGAGAAGAGGATAATAGCGGTCAACAAGGTAGTTACGTGCGCATCCAAAACAGGCGGCAATGAACGTTTATAACCTTCATTAACTGCAGGAATATATCCCTTGCCTCGCGTCAGCTCTTCCTTGATACGCTCATAGATAATTACGTTCGTATCCACGGCCATACCAATGGTCAATACCAAACCCGCTATACCTGGCGCCGTCAGGGTGGCACCCAACCCGGTCAACACACCGATCGTAAACAGGAGGTTTAAGATCAGGGCAATATTGGCAATCCAACCCGCAGTGTTATAGTACACCAACATCAACAGGAAGATGACAATGAATGAGAAAACGAATGCTTTAAAACCACCTGCAATCGCAGAAGCACCAAGCGTAGGTCCAACTTGTTGTTCTGCTACGATCTTGGCCGGTGCAGGTAAGCGACCCGCTTTTAGAATGTTCGCAAGGTCATTCGCTTCATCAACAGTAAAGTCGCCGGAGATCTCGGTGCGGCCACCGGTGATCTTTCCCTTATGTGCAATTGGTGCAGAATAAACAACTTCATCCAGGGTGATAGCAATCGGCATTGTATCCTTGTAGCTTCTTTCTGTAAGTTGTTCCCACTCACGCGCACCAGTCGCGTTCATGTCCATTGTTACAGTCGGAGTGTTGGTCAACTGGTCGAAGCTTGGAGCAGCAGTGGTGATCACGCTACCATCAATAGGGGCTTTATCCCTGCCTTCTGTTCTCAACACATATAAAGGAACAAAAGGAACTCTCTTATTGTTTTTATCCAAAGGTTGGATACCAAAAGCGAACCTGGCATCAGAAGGAAAATCTCTCCTGATGATCGGGGAATTCAGGATCTGCATTACAACGCCCGTATCTCTTACAGAAACGGAAGCGATACCGCCACCCATTGGCTGTTTGAAATATTCGGCAATGAAGGACCTCTTGTTGGCAGAATCGGCATTCTTCGCAACGCTGTCAGCACTTTGTTTGGCCTTTGCCGTATCGGCAATGCTGGTTGCCGTGTCGAGCGAAGGAACTGCGCTTTGTCCACTCAAATAAGCTGTATAATCTTTGTCAGCAGCCATGAAGGACGGGCCTAACTGCCAATCCTTGTATACAGGCCAGAACTCGAGGTTTGCTGAAGACTGTAAGTATTTGCGAACACGCTCAGGATCCTGGATGCCGGGTAATTCCACTGTAATTACGTTACGGTCACGATCCTTATTGATGTTCGGCTGAGCAACGCCAAATTTGTCGATACGTGTTTGGATAACCCTGAAGGTATTGTCGAAGGCATCGCCTGCGGCGTTCTTCAATTTGCCGACAACAACCGGGTCAGAATCGGTGATCTTGATGTCGTTGTTCGACAGAAACAAGGAAGCAAGACGTCCTGTGGGATTCAGCTTTTTGTATTCTTCCGCAAAAAGATCAATGTAGTTGGCACCCGTATTGGCCTTCCTGGCCGTAGCATTATCCAGCGCCTTCAGGAAGTTCGGGTCTTTGGAGTAATTCGACATCGAACGCAGCATGCCGGAGAGTTCCACTTCCATACTCACGTTCATACCGCCCTTAAGGTCAAGACCGAGGTTCAGTTCTTCTCTTTTGGCTTTGTCGTAGCTGATAGCACCCGTAATACCATAGTGAACGGTTTCATCTTTGGTACTATCTAAAAGTCTTTTGTAGCGAGCATCGTAAGCTTGTGCTTTGGTAGCGCTGTCGGCATTCGCATAGTTCATGGCTACCCATTGTTTGGCCTTTGCCGCCATCTTATTTTCATGGCTGCGCACCACCCAGGTAAACGAAAGTTCATAGATCGAATAAATGATCAGCAGAATAGTAAAAAAGCGGATCAGGCCTTTTAGTTGCATACACGGTTTTTTTAAGAGTGGGCAAAGATAGTTTTTTCGCCTTAAATTCAGCCTTTAATGATAAGCTTTTGAACGTCTCAAATGGCTTGTTGAAAGGCTTTTAGCGATATTTTAGCGTTATGTCTACAAGAACCATGTTAGCCGTTCTGGTTTTTGCGATAACACTCACAGGGTGTTTTTCAAAGAAATTATCAATGACTCCGACCGAAGAACTGAAGAAAACAACAGGGCCTGTCACCAATAGTGCTCTCTTAACCGACATCTTACAACAGCACCCGGACGATTTTGATTCCTTGCTTAAGGCCAACGAAACCTGGCAGATCAAGATCATTTACACACAGGTGGACAGGAGGGCCAACAACAAGCCTGTATTCAAAAACTTCTACTTCAATATTGATCCGAAACAATATTTCTATCCAGCCTCGACGGTAAAGATGCCGACGGCAATCATGGCCTTACAGCGCCTCAACCAATTAAAGGTTACTGGACTGGATAAGAACACGACCATGATCACGGATTCGGCTTATTCAAGGCAGGATGCCGTTTATAACGATCCCAATTCTGCAGATGGAAGGCCTACCGTTGCCAACTACATAAAAAAGATCTTCCTGGTCAGTGATAACGATGCCTTCAACCGTTTGTATGAGTTCTTGGGACAGGAATATATCAACAACACGCTTCACAAGATGGGATACGACAGCGCACAGGTCATCCACCGCCTGGACATTAGCAGGACGGAAGATGAGAACAGGCATACCAATCCCGTGAAATTCTATGACACATCCGGTAAGATCATTTATCAACAGCCTCTCGTGTCGAGCCGACTGGTTTACCAGCCGAGAAATACCCTCTTGGGAAAGGGATATGCCAATGGCGACAAGATCATAAACAAACCCTTTGACTTTTCGAAGAAGAACCGTTTCGCCCTGGCCGACCTTCATTCCATATTGCAAAGCGTCATCTTTCCCCTTTCGGTTCACAAGAACCAACGCTTCGATCTCTCAAAAGAGGACTACGAGTTTCTACATAGGTACATGTCAATGAAACCGGGCGAGTCTGACTTTCCCCAATACGACAGCAACTTCAGCGGTGCCTATTCAAAGCTTCTCATGTATGGTGGAAATGGAGACATGGAACCGAATATCAGGAACTTCAACAAAGAAGGTGACGCCTATGGCTTTTTGACCGACGTTGCATACGTCGTGGACTTTAAGAACAATGTTGAGTTCTTCCTGTCCGCATCAATCTATTGCAACAGCGATGGCATCTTCAACGACGATCATTATGACTACGAGAATGTGGGTCTGCCATTTCTCAGGAACCTGGGAAGGGCGATCTACGATTTTGAACTAACGAGGGAGAGAAAGCATATACCCGATCTTTCTTCCTTTCGCTTTGAGTACTCCAAATAGTCGG
>DATDNL010000448.1:0-6037 GCA_036518315.1 Flavisolibacter sp.
ATGCGACTTTGGAAGGGGAGAGTCGGTAAGTACGATTATTAATTATTGATTATTAATTATTTGCGTGCTACAGCCGGGGAACCTCCATGGGGTAAGAGGTCGTCCTTTCGGATTGTTGATCATTTATCATTAATTGTTGGCTGGCCATGATGGAGCATTCTTTAAACTGATTATTATTGAGTGTCAGAAGGTGATTGGGACTTCAAAACACAGGAAACGCCTCAATAATCAATAATTAGTAATCAATAATCACTGCTGTCCGGCAAAACTCTAAACGGGTGTTTTTATTCTTTGTAATGTGGTACTGGTGCGGGGTCTTTGATAGTTTTCAATTTCTAAGCCCCCCTGCTTTGTTTGGGGAACAATGAAAGTTGTAGTTGATCCATTGGGTCATAATAATTGAGCAGGGCTTTGTCAGGGTTGATCAAGAACTTCATCAGGTTGATGTAGGTGCCCAGGTGCAGGCGCACAAGGGAGGCCAGGTTGGCCATGGACCATTTTCTTTTTTTGTCGGCTTTGTCTTTGACTACCTTAAGCAGCAAATCTGCGATGAGCGTACACCACAACTGCAGGCGGATGGCATTTTCCGAGTCGCCGAGAAAATAGTGCAACTGGAAGTTCTGCTTGATGCGTTTGAAGAGCAGCTCTATTTGCCAGCGCTTTTTGTAGATAGCAGCTATGGTAGCTGGCGCATAACAGAAGTTATTCGTTACAAACTGAAATTCCCGTCCGCTCTCCTTGTCATAGAACACTACGAGCCGCACGGTCTGCACCTCATTGAGATGAGCAGTTTTGGGATTACCCAGTTCAATAACATAGTCCTGGCGTACACCTTGTGCTTTTTGGGCTGCTGATAACAGACGACAGGCGGTAATGTTGAAAACAGCCCGTCCCTGCAGGCGGCTGACCCAATGGATTCCTATTTTAGTCCACCGGATCAACTGCTGGTAGTTGCGGTAACCCTTATCCATGACCACAATAGAACCCTCAGGAAGTGAAAACTGCGGCAGGAACCTGTTGTCGTTTTCCTTGCCCGGCGTCAGCCGCACAAAACACGGCAAGTGGTCTTTGGCCCTCATAAGCACATGGGCCTTGATGCCACCTTTCTTTTTGCCGTTCAGTCCAAAGGAGCCGGTGGAGGCAAGCACTGTGGAAAACAACGAGATGGTGGTAGAGTCCACTACAAAGAGTTTGTCCAACAGCCTTTTTCCTCTTAGGCTGTCCGGTAAATGACCATAAAAGCGCTGATAAAGCTCGTGATACAAATCCTGAAAGAAATCTGCCGGGCGGCGGCTATTGGCATCAGAAAGGGTGCTGCGCCGAGGGGTGTTCTTAAGGCCGAGATGAGCCAGGCGCAGCGCGGACGCCTGCATACCGGTGGTGACCTCGCGCAGCGAAGAGCAGCGGTGCAGCACTGAATAAAGCAGGGTTACCAAATGATCATAGCTGCTGAAGCTTTTACAGTAGCGGTCCGCACCATGCTTTTGAACAAGCCGCTGAACCATAAAACGAGGAATAAGTTGAAGCAACTGATTGAATACCGGCTGTCCGGTAAAAAAAGTACTTTTAGCCATGGTTGTTTAAGGTGTGGTAACTCTAAACTAACCATTTGTGGGAGACTACGGTCTCCCTCTTTTGTAATTCTATCAACTTTCCCCGGACAACAGTGAATAATTAATAATCAATAATCTATAACCTATGGATCCTCCGGGCTGTGATCCCAGTTTACCTCTTGGATAAGTCCCATTTGCCTAACTTTACTCATGCCCTTAATCGAATTCTCTGACAAAGGACTGTATTGTCCTGTCGGCGGTTTTTATATTGATCCCTGGAAGCCCGTTGATAAAGCAGTCATCACTCATGGCCACAGCGATCACGCCCGATGGGGAAGTAAATACTACCTCTGCCATCATTATACAAAACCCATTCTACAGCAACGACTTGGAAATAATAACTACCAAAGCATAGGATGGGACGAACCCATATACCTTAACGGTGTTCGTATTACGTTGTTTCCCGCGGGACATATCATTGGCTCTTCGCAGGTGAGAGTTGAATACAATGGGGAGATTTGGGTCATCAGCGGTGACTATAAGCTTGAAAACGATGGGCTGAGTGGGCAGTTTGAACCGGTGAAGTGCCACAACTTTGTTACCGAGTCCACTTTTGGATTACCTATCTATAACTGGAAGCCGCAGCAGCAGATTTATTCGGAGATGCAGGAATGGATCGGGAAGAACCAAATGGAAGGAAAAACTTCCGTTCTCATTGCCTACAGTTTAGGTAAGGCGCAGCGGATACTTCTGCCGATCGCGGAAGTTACAGATAAGATCTTCATGCACGGTGCCGTGTATAACATGCATAATACGTTGATAAGTGCAGGGTGGGATCTGCCGGCTGCCCGGAGAGTGTTCGACGTTCCTAAAGAAGAACTAAAAGGAGGAGTGGTGATCGCGCCTTCAGGGGCAGAAGGTTCTCCATGGCTTAAGCGTTTCTTGCCATACGAGGTCGGCATTTGCAGTGGATGGATGCAGGTGCGCGGTAATGTTCGCAGGAAGAATGCGGACGCAGGCTTTGCCATCAGCGACCACGCTGACTGGAATGGACTTATACAGGCATGCAAAGCCACCGAGGCTGAATGCATTTACACTACGCATGGTTTTCAATCTGTATTCACCCGTTATCTCAACGAACATGGTATCTTTTCCAAAGAAGTAAAAACAGAATATGGCGATGACGAGACAGAAGAGCCACTACCCTTGATGGAAGAAGAAAACTCCGGCAATAGCACTGATCCACGTTGAACACAATCTTCAATATTCCCGGGGATACAGGCACGGTTTTTAAATACACTTGTGCCAAACGGAATTAGTGAATTGGGATAAGTTTTACAACCAGGCCTACGACTGGATCTTGATATATGGGCCGAAGATCATCTTTGGGATCATCTTACTAATTATAGGGTTCTGGTTTATACGTTTTGTCAAGAAATGGTTGAATGGTCACCTGTTAAAAAGAGATATTCACTCATCGGTTCGCCCTTTCCTTACCAACCTGGTCACAATCATTCTGCAAGTCCTGGTAGTACTTGGCTTCATGCAGGTAGTGGGTATTCGGATGACGGTTTTCGCAGCTGCCGTCGGTGCTTTTGGTGTGGCAGCAGGATTGGCACTCTCGGGCACACTTCAAAATTTCACGAGTGGCATATTAATCCTCTTTTTAAAACCCTTTGAAATTGGCGATAACATCAGTGCTCAATCGATAGAGGGAACTGTTTCTTCGATTCAAATATTCTTTACGATCATAAAGACATTTGACAATAAGACGGTTATCATTCCCAACAGTAAACTGTCCAACGAGATTATCACGAACCTCAGTCGGGAGGGAAAGAGAAGAATTGACCTGGAAATAAAATTCGGTTTTGCAACGGATTTCAAACAGGTGCAGGCAGCCATTGATAAAAGCATTTCTTCCGTAGTGCAGCTTTTAAAAGATCCTGCGCGCCGGATCGGTGTGCACTCAGTTGAACCAGATGGATACAGGGTGTTGGTAAATGTATGGGCGCCTGCACACGGATTTGAAGACGTAAAACTTGCACTGCAGGAAAAGATCATGGAAGATTTGAAGGGCGGCGGAATTAAATTACCAGGAATGTAAGAGGTATCCAATTTGAGGAGGCTTAACTGTATAGTTCCATTTCTTTTCAATAAATTAAACGGATAAAGTAATTAATGCAGCAATTCGCCAACCTGGTAACGAAATTGGGCACTTCCACCAAGACCAACGACAAGCTTGATGCATTGGTTGATTACTTCTCTGTAGCCGATGACAAGGACAAGGTCTGGGTGATTGCCATCTTCAGCGGGCGAAGGCCCAAACGGGCCGTCAACACCACCCAACTGGCTACGTATGCTGTGGAAATGATCAACCTCCCGTTCTGGTTATTCGAGGAATCTTACCATGTTGTAGGTGATCTTGCTGAGACGATTACACTCCTGCTTCCTGAAAAAACGAGTACAGAGGAAAACACAAAGCCGCTCAACTATTACATCGAAAAGCTAAAGACAATCGAAAAAGAATCAGAGGAAGTTCGTAAACAGTTTATACTTGAATCCTGGATGGAGATGAACTACGCAGAGCGCTTCGTGTTCAATAAGCTCATAACAGGTGGGTTTAGAATTGGCGTATCACAAAAGATAATGGTGAATGCGCTGGGGAAAACCGTTCAACTGGAGCCCTCCGTTATTGCGCACCGCATTAGCGGAAACTGGGACCCGTCCACGATTTCGTTCAATGAGCTATTAAGTGAGCATGCGACTGTAACCGATTGGTCGAAGCCTTATCCTTTTTTTCTTGCCTATGCTATTGAACAGAATAATATAGAAGAACTCGGCGACCCTAAAGACTGGCAGGTGGAATGGAAGTGGGACGGCATACGTGGACAAATGATCAAAAGGAACGGTGAACTGTTTGTATGGAGTCGCGGTGAGGAGTTAATGACAGATAAGTTTCCCGAGTATCATTCACTGCAAAAGTTATTACCGGACGGTCTTGCCCTGGATGGTGAGATCATTCCCAGCGTCGATAAGAAGCCCCTCCCCTTTGCTTTATTACAAACAAGAATTGGCAGGAAGAACGTCACTAAAAAGCAATTGCAGGAAGCTCCTATTGCTTTTTTCGCGTATGACCTTTTGGAGTTTGATGGTGAAGATTGGCGTAACAAGCCGCTGGAAGAAAGAAGAGCAAAGCTGGAAGAAGTAGTGGCCACCGTTAATCACCCCACGCTGGTCATCTCCCCCATTGTGGCTTTCGATAGTTGGGAAGAGCTTACAGAGCTAAGAAGAGGGTCTCGCGAGATGGGCGCGGAGGGGTTTATGCTAAAGCGAAAGCATTCAACATACCAGGTTGGAAGGAAGCGCGGCGACTGGTGGAAGTGGAAGATAGACCCGCTGGTGATAGACTGTGTGATGATCTATGCACAGAAAGGTGCAGGAAGGCGTAGTAATTTATACACCGCTTACACATTTGCGGTCAAGGATGGCGACCAACTGGTACCCTTCACAAGGGCGTATTCGGGCCTAACGGACAAGGAGTTTGCGGAGGTGGACGCCTTTGTCAAAAGAAACTCACTTGAGAAGTTTGGGCCTGTGAGAACCGTGAAGCCTGAGCTGGTATTTGAGATCGCTTTTGAGGGCATAGCTGCAAGCAACAGGCATAAATCGGGAGTGGCGTTACGCTTTCCCAGGATCAACAGGTGGAGAAAAGATAAGAAACCCGACGAGATCAACACGCTGGAAGATTTGAAGAAGATGCTGGAATTGTACGGGAAGTAGTTATTTTGTCTTTCCCAGGAGCGTAACCGGGAGAACACTTTTATTCAAACACTCTGCATGAAAAAGATCACCGTGCTTTTGATGTTGACTGCAGCCATCAGTTCATTTACACTACTGTCAAAATGGAACGGTGAAGAACCGGTGTCTATTCCTGCCAGCAAACAGAGAATGAACGGTGATGCCCGCAAAGGCTATGACTACCTGGTGACGGGAGACTACGTCAAAGGCGGCCTTCCTCTAAACGCCTTCCTCTTCGCAATGAAGGGACAGAAAAATTATTTGCAGAGAGAGGGTCTGAACGAGAAGATCAATTATGCTTTTACAGCTATAACCGCAGATAATGGTGAAGTGTTAGTCGCCCCGAACTGTCTTCAATGCCATGCGCAGGTGTTCGAGGATCAATTGATCGTTGGTCTTGGAAACTCACTTGCCGACTTCACAAAAGGGGAAAGGTTCAACGCAGCTAATTTCAGCATGCTTGAAAAGGTATTAAAACTGAGTGCACCAAGGAAGTACGAGGCGGCTGCCCCCTTTCTCAATATTTCAAAGACCATTACTCCTTACCTGTATGCGGATGTGAAAGGTGTGAACATTGCAGACCGTCTTGCGGGCATATTGGTGGCGCATCGTGATCCTTTGACACTAAAGTGGAATAATGAAACACAATTGCCTATTCCAAAGGAGATCATTCCAACTGACACACC
>DATDNL010000449.1:0-5944 GCA_036518315.1 Flavisolibacter sp.
AACCTGAAGTATTACACATTTGTGAAGGGAAGATTTGACGGTGTTGATAATGTACTTGTAAGCGCTACAGGCTACACAGGCGCTGGTGGTGTGGAGATCTATTTCAAGAACGAAGGCGACAATGCCGAAAAGATCTGGAACAAGATCTTCGAAGTAGGTGCGCCCCAGGGATTGAAACCAATTGGTCTTGCTGCAAGAGATACATTGCGCCTCGAGATGGGGTACTGCCTTTATGGAAATGATATCGATGATACCACTTCACCATTGGAGGCCGGATTGGGATGGATCACCAAGTTCACAAAAGATTTCACAGCAAAGGATATTATACAAAAGCAAAAGGAAGAAGGTGTACAAAGAAAGTTAGTTGGCTTTGAAATGGTTGATCGTGGTATTCCAAGGCATAATTATGAAATATGCAATGCCGAAGGAAAGCAGATCGGCTACGTTACCTCGGGTACTCAATCTCCGAGCTTGAACAAAGCGATCGGTATGGGCTATGTAGAGGTAGGCTCCTCTTCAATCGATTCTGTTATTTATATTAAAGTGCGGGACAAATTATTGCAGGCGAAGGTGGCGAAGATCCCATTTAATTAATTTAGCGATACTTAAAAGGAACGTTCGACGTTTCAATTGAAACCTTTGCATGCCATTCATACACTTAACCACATTCATTGCCGCTCCACAAGAACGTGTCTTCGATCTTAGCAGGAGCGTCGACCTGCACAAAGCTTCTATGAAGCATCACCAGGAGAAGGTCGTCGACGGAACCATGAGTGGACTAATGAACATGAATGATACCGTTACCTGGACTGCCAAACATTTATTCAAACAAAGAAGGCTGAAGACAAGGATCACAAGTTTAAAGGCTCCCGAATACTTCACCGATGAACAGGAGCAGGGCGACTTCAGGATGATGAAGCATGAGCATTATTTCAAACCCATTCAGAATGGGACTATCATGATTGACCAGTTTCATTTTGAAACTCCCTATGGCTTGTTGGGAAGGATGGTCAACACAATTTACTTAAAACGATACATGACCGAATTGCTGAAAGAAAGAATTGCTGTGATAAAGCAGGCGGCCGAAGGCAATTTGTGGCAACAATATTTAAACCGATGAACAAACCAACTTTATATACTGTATTATCTCCTGCCTTATTACACTTGTATGATGTCAACAACACGGTAGTTGTGGTCATTGATGTATTGCGGGCCACTTCTACTATCGCCACAGCCTTGTACAATGGCGCCAAGGAAATTATCCCGGTCGACAGTGTTCAAAGATGCATACAGTTGGGAAAAGAACTAGCCTGCGTAACTGCCGGGGAAAGAGATGGGCAAATAGCCCCGGGACTACAGTATGGCAACTCTTCGTTTGAATATCCAAGAGAGTTTATTGGCGGTAAAACTCTTGTGCTCACAACAACTAACGGTACAAAGCTTCTGCATATGGCCCTGGCGAAGGGCGCCACCGAGATAGTTACCGGCTCGTTCCTGAACCTGTCGGCTATTTGTGAACACCTGGTACAGGAGCAAAAGAATGTTATCCTTGCCTGCGCCGGCTGGAAGGATCGTGTGAATATGGAAGACACGATGTTTGCGGGCGCCGTGGTTTCCATGGTGGAAGAACACTTCTCGATTAACTGCGATTCATCACGTATTGCCGAAACAGTGTATAAGAAAGCCAGGCCCGATATGTATGAATTCATGAAGAAAAATGATGCCTCACACTATCACAGGCTTATGAATTTCGGATTGGAAAGAGACATCCGCCACTGTCTTACTCCCGACCTGGCCAACGTGTTGCCGGAATACATCAACGGGAAGCTGGTTTTAAGGCCTTAGTTCACTAATTTTTAACTCAGAAATATTCATTTTCGTCAGGTTTTCTGAAAAGCTTTCAGTTACTTTTGCAGATTGCCCTTTTCTGAAAGAATTAGCGGTCGGCAACGGGCAATAGGCAGTTGAATGAGCGACTGCGGCTTGCTGACTGTAAAATGAATTCATGGCTCTACCACATTTACTCAAGTACGTCTATACACATGGAAGTGATGAAGTGATCCGCAGGGGAAAGAAGATCCACGCTATTGGTTTTGTTGAGTTAGTTGAAAACGACAACCTTTTTGGCTCAGTGGTCTTTCGGGTTAAGGATGATAACTATTCCACGTTCTACAAAGTTTACGTAAGCAACTATAAAGATCCGAAGACTCTGTCCCTACGGTGTGCCTGTCCGTACAATCTTGGAGACATCTGCCGGCACGAAGCAGCTGCGTTAATCCGCTTGCAGGAGATGATCGACAAGGGACAGCTAGAGTCGGTAGATGTGGAATACGATCAGCGGCATACAGTCGCCAAGATGAAAACAATTGATTACAGGACTATTCAATTGTTGTCGAGTCATGAGCTGGCGCAGGACGCAGAGCAGTATTTAAAAGAGCATCAGCCGGTGATTGAATCGGCAAAGGATGAAACTGTAAAAGCGAAAGTGACGATCGACGGTGAGGAGTTCTTTGTGATCATTCGCAGGAATGAAGAAAGGAATTTTGATACCAGCAGCGATTACCAGGATCGTGAGCACTTGCTATGCCTGCCTAAGGTCATAGTTTTCCTTCATTTGCTCTATACCAAAGGACAACACTACTTTGAAACAATCCGTAATTGGGATAAAGAAAAGAACAAGCTACTCGAGGCCTATGGTTATTCTTTAGATGACGATCTCTCGGGGAAGTTTGAGTTCAACTACAAAGACGGTAAGCCTTATTTGCGTGTACTAGATCCTTCGATCAAAAGAGTGGCTGCCCCTATGCCGCTTGCGAAACCAAGAGTTGAAAAGGTTGCCACGGTAGAAGTCGAAGAACCAGCACCAAGAGAACATGTAATCACCAAGAGGCTCGGTGTTGTATTCAACTTTAACAAGACGGGTTATCCCTTTTTCGGCATTGATCTTATCGAGGGAGAGATGGACGAGGAAGACAACTTCGCCGGAATGGTAGAGAAACTGGAGTTGGGTAAATACATCAATGCGGATGCATACAATGAAGAGGATAGGAATGTATTGACGCTTGTTCGCAAGTTGCAGGACCCGGAGATCAATAAATATGTGAGCCGCAACTCGCCGTTTTCAGGTATATGGGAGAATATTATACACCACGAGGACGATGAGCTTCCGGGTGAAACAAAAAGACTTATTGTTGAATACCTGTTTCCCAAGTTGAAGAAGCTATTGGCAGAATTCACCGGTTCTCCTGTGCATATATTACCAAAAGGGAAAGCGTTCAAGACGAATCATCTTGAGCGTGTGGAAGTAAGTAGGGACTACCTCGTGCCACAGTTCAGCATTAGCAATAATGGGAACAAGTTTGAGATCGAGTGCTATGTGAAGCCAGATGGAGTAGCACACCTGGTCAGCGAGAATGAAGTGAACAGTTCATTACTGTTTTTATATAACCACCAGGTTTATACCTGGAATACTGTCGACTCTATTGAGATTGCGGAGCAGTTTCTTCCCAATGGTGTTTTAAAATATAAAGAAGATGATTGGGCGGGCACCATGAATAAAATGGTAATGCCGCTGACGAAGGACTATAAAGTAGATTTTGATAGAAGCCTTGTGTCCGAGATAAAGGACGGTGAGCCAGAAGCAAAGTTGTTCCTACATGAGAAAGGTGAGTACCTGGTGTTCCAACCTATTTTCAGTTACAAGGGTTTTGATACAAAGGCCAAGGACAAGGACGAAGTGATCATTCCTAATGGGAATAAGGTCATCGTTGTTCATCGAAACCGAGAAGTGGAATCAGCCTTTATTGAGAAGTTGAAAACTCTGCACTCTAACTTCATTTCGTTTGATAATGGCGCTGCCCTGGCTTTGAAGGGTGCAGAGGTGCTGAAGAATAACTGGTTCTTTCTGTTTGTGGATGCCATGAATGAAGCAAAGACGCCGGTGTTTGGATTTGACTCTTTGAAGAACTTCCGCTTCAATACCGCCAAGCCTACTACACACATTTATATCAGCAGTCACACGGACTGGTTTGATGCGAGGGTGGATGTTGTATTTGGTGATCAGAAGGTGAGCGTTGCTGAAATCAAGAAGGCACTGAATAATAAGCAGCAGTTTGTTCAACTGAATGATGGCACACTCGGTATTTTACCGGAAGAGTGGCTGAAGAAGTACTCGTTGTTGTTTAGAGTTGGTGAAGGAAGAACAGACAAACTAAAGCTTTCGCGCTATCACCTAAGTGTGATCGATGAATTGTATGAGAACAGGAATGCCGAGGAGCTGACGATACAACTGGAAGAGAAATATGGTCGCATTCGCGAGTTTGACAAGATAACAGAGATAGAAGCGCCAGAAAACCTACAGCCTATTCTTCGTCCCTACCAGGTGGGAGGTTACCAGTGGTTGAATTATCTACACGAAGTAGGTTGGGGTGGAATCCTGGCCGACGATATGGGTCTTGGTAAGACGGTGCAGGCGTTGTCTTTTCTTCAACACTACTATGAAAAGCATGACGGGGAGATGGTAGCCCTTGTTGTGTGCCCAACGACTCTGATCTACAACTGGGAGAATGAGATCAAGAAGTTCACTCCTTCGATGGAATATTATATTCATCACGGACCCTTGCGTAGCAGGGATGTAGGTGAGTTGAACCGTCATCACATTATCATTACAACCTACGGTACACTGCGAAGCGATATCAAGACGTTTGTGCAGATGAAACTCGATTACGTGATCCTTGATGAATCGCAAGCGATCAAGAACCCGTCGAGCAAGGTGACTAAGGCTGCTTCGCTGCTTAATGCAAAACATCGTTTATGCATGAGCGGTACCCCGCTTCAGAATAATACGTTTGACATTTTTGCACAGATGAATTTCTTAAACCCTGGTATGTTGGGTTCCGTTGAATTCTTCCGGCAAGAGTTTGCCATACCGATTGACAAATTTGGTGAAGCTGAACAAAAGGAGCACCTTAAAAAGATACTCTACCCATTCATCCTGAGGAGAACAAAGGAGCAGGTGGCGAAAGATCTGCCGGAAAAAACAGAAACCGTGTTGTTCTGCGAAATGGATGACGAGCAAAGAAGAATCTATGACGCGTACAGAAACGATTACCGCTCGAAGATCATGGGCACGATCGAGGAGCAGGGCATTCAAAGATCACAACTTACAATCTTGCAGGGCCTGATGAAGCTTCGCCAGATTTGCGACTCTCCTGCGATTCTTAATGAAGAGGAGAAGTTTCCTAATCATTCTATTAAACTCGAGGAGCTGGCGAGAGAGATCACGGAAAATATTGGTAACCACAAGGCGCTTATCTTCTCTCAATTCCTTGGCATGCTTGCGTTGATTCGCGAAAAGCTGACCCACCAGGGAGTGAAGTTTGAATATTTTGATGGAAGCACTTCCGCTCCGGATCGTGAAAAGGCGATACAAGCATTTCAGAATGACGAGGAGACGAGAGTATTCCTGATCTCGCTAAAAGCCGGTGGTGTGGGTTTGAACCTGACGGCCGCGGACTATGTATACATTGTAGATCCTTGGTGGAATCCCGCAGTGGAACAGCAGGCGATCGACCGGACTCACCGTATTGGCCAGACCAAAAATATATTTGCCTACCGCATGATTTGTAAGGATACCATTGAAGACAAGATCATGCAACTACAGGAAAAGAAACGAATGCTGGCCAAAGAACTCATTTCTGATGATGCTACATTCGTGAAGGCACTTTCAAGAGAAGATGTTGAATACCTTTTTAGTTAGAGGTTGATTGAGTTGAATTGTTGAATAGTTTGATAGGCCTAATCCGCTTAAAAGGTTCAGAAAGGTTTCAGACGTACGATGTTTGATATTCGACGTTGACGCCACAGAGGGTCGACGAGACAATCTTGCTTCGAAAGAGACCCGTCGTTTTAAATTCTGTGTCGAGAATGTAAGGAAACAGCTCCC
>DATDNL010000450.1:0-8669 GCA_036518315.1 Flavisolibacter sp.
GTCACATCGGGCTTTAATAATATGAATGGTGCCATAAAGAATGGATACCATCTATTATTTGACGATTGGTCAAAAAAAGATCTTGAAGCAATGATTCAAAGAGACCGAAACCACCCGGCAGTGATCATGTACAGCATCGGGAATGAGGTAAAAGAACAAAACGATACGAATGGCGCCGATGTGGCCCGATACCTGTCAGCTATTTGTCATCGTAAAGATTCGACGCGACCTGTCACATCGGGCTTTAATAATATGAATGGTGCCATAAAGAATGGACTTGCTGATGCAGTAGATATACCAGGATGGAATTATAAGCCCGAACTTTATTCGCAGCTCCACAGCCAACATCCGGGTTGGGTTATCTATGGCAGCGAAACCGTTTCTACTGTAAGCTCAAGAGGTGCCTTTAAACTTCCTGCAGATACGGCCGTCATGAAAATTTGGGGCGATAACCAATCCTCTGCTTACGACCTCGAATATTGTCGATGGTCTCAATTGCCGGATGTTGAATGGGAAAACCAGGAAAATGATTTTGTCGCAGGCGAGTTTGTATGGACTGGATTTGATTACCTTGGAGAACCAACTCCGTATAACAATAATTGGCCGAGCCGGAGTTCCTATTTTGGTATAATTGATTTGTGTGGAATACCAAAGGACAGGTATTACCTATACAAAAGTCGATGGTCAAATCAAAAGGTGCTACACATTTTACCACATTGGAACTGGAAGGGTCATGAAGGAAAGAATGTTCCGGTGTATGTTTATACCAATTATTCGTCAGCAGAGGTGTTTATAAACGGGAAAAGCTATGGTAGGAAGACCTTTGATAAGACCAGTTTATTAGACCGGTATAGGCTTAGATGGGAGAACACAATCTATGAACCGGGCGAACTGAAAGTCGTCGCCTACGATGCGGCCGGAAAAATGGCAGACACAAAAATCATTAAGACGGCCGGTCAGCCTGCACACATATTTCTCAAGGCCGACAGGGTGACCCTTTCAGCAAATGGTGAAGACATCGGCATGGTGGAAGTAACTGTTACAGACAAAGACGGCAACCTATGCCCTCTATCTGATGAACTGATCCATTTTGAAGTGACCGGTGACGGTAGGTTCAGAGCGGTTGGCAATGGAGATCCTACTAGCCTCTCATCTTTTGAGGTACCGGAAATGAAAGTATTCAACGGAAAATGCATGGTGTTGATCCAATCAAATAGAACAGCTGGTGAAATTTCTTTAAAAGCCTCGGGCAAGAACCTTGCCCCTTGCTACATACAATTAAAATCTGTAAAAGAAAATGATCATTAAATTTAGTTATACTTGTTTGCTTCTGGTTTTGTCGTCATTCTTTGCCAAGGCATTGGCACAAGAGGCCACCGGTCCAAATGTAATTATCATCTACTCAGATGACGTAGGTTATGGGGACGTCAGCTGTTATGGCGCCACAAAGATCCACACTCCTAATATTGACAGAATTGCCAAACAAGGAATACGTTTTACAAACGCTCATGCCACCTCTTCCACTTGCACACCGTCCCGTTATGCATTATTAACAGGTGAATACCCGTGGAGGAAAAACGGAACCGGGATAGCAGACGGAAATGCCGGATCTATCATCAAGGATGATCAGTTTACTCTGGGGGATCTCTTTCAAAATGCGGGATACAAAACGGCAGTCATTGGAAAATGGCATCTTGGTTTGGGTGGAACGCAAGGCCCCAATTGGAATGGGATTATAAAACCGAGCCCCAATGACCTCGGCTTTAATTATTCATTTGTTATTCCTGCTACTCCTGATCGGGTGCCTTGTGTGTATGTCGAAAATCACCAGGTAAAGAATTTGGATCCGGGTGACAGTATCGAAGTAAATTATAAACATCCTATCGGTAATGACCCCCTCGGTTCCGTTCATCCGGAACTATTAAAGATGAAAGCTGATTCACAACACAGCGGCACTATCATCAACGGCGTGAGCAGGATCGGTTATATGAAAGGAGGCCATAAAGCGTACTGGAAAGATGAAATCATGGCTGACTTGCTTACCGGAAAGGCGACCCAATTTATCAGGGAAAACAAATCCCATCCATTCTTTTTATATTTCGCCATACAGGATATCCATGTACCCCGTGTGCCGAATCCACGTTACAAAGGCAAAAGCGGTATGGGTGCCAGGGGTGATGCGATGCTCGAACTCGATGACAATGTTGGTAAGGTGCTGCGGCTCCTGGATAGCCTGGATCTTGCAAAGAATACTCTTTTAATATTCTCTAGCGATAATGGCCCCGTTTTGAATGACGGCTACCAGGACGGAGCCGAAGAAATGCTGAACGGGCATAGGCCAGGCGGCCCTTACAGAGGTGGCAAATACAGTAAGTTTGATGCAGGCACAAGAGTGCCGACCATAGCCAGCTGGCCCGGTGTGATCAAACCCAATGAAACCAGTGACGCATTGATCGGTCAAAACGATTTTATAGCATCAATGGCAAAACTTATCAGGCAGAGCCTACCTCCCAATGCAGCTCCCGACAGCCAGGAATTATTAGATGCCCTGTTAGGTAAATCTCAAATAGGAAGAAGCAGCCTCGTAGAACAGGGTCTTAGTGGCCTCGCAATTATAAAGGACGACTGGAAATACATTCCACCTTCCGCCGGGGCGGCGATTCTTAAAGACAAGAACGTTGAAACGGGTAACAACAAGTCGCCACAATTGTATAATATCAAAACCGATAGGGGTGAAAAAAATAACCTGGCCACAAAAGATCATGAAAAGGTCGAGGAACTGTCGAGACTACTCGAAGAGACGCGAAATAAAAACAATTGAACCGGGTCTGCTTAAATTCGGTGCTATGTCAAAATCAAGGCTGACCACTTTAATGCTCCTTTCCGGTATTTTCTATACAGCCCTTGCTGGGGCGCAAACCCATCCAACAAAGACGCCTTCTATAAAGCATCCGAATATTATTTTCTTTTTGGTCGACGATATGGGTTGGCAGGATTGTTCTGTCCCGTTTTACCATGACACTACAGAGTTGAATCGAAAATATCACACTCCAAATATGGAACGCCTGGCGGCTATGGGTGTTAAATTCACCCAGGCCTATGCCAATTGCGTCTGTACGCCGTCGAGGGTAAGTTTACAAACGGGTATGAACGCAGCAAGACACCGCGTTACAAACTGGACATTTTTTTATGAAGACCATCCAACTGATGAGCCATATCCAGGCATCAGACTTCCTAAATGGAACTACAACGGTTTAAGTCCCGTTCCCGATACACCACACACTGTCTATGCCACGCCATTGGCCAGCATCCTTCATCAAAAAGGATACTACACCATCCACGTTGGCAAGGCGCATTTTGCCTCGTATCCGACTTTAGGTGCCGATCCGATCAACCTCGGATTTGATGTCAATATTGCAGGATCAGCTGTTGGTGGTCCTAAGAGCTACCTGGGAACGGAAAACTTCGGCAACGAAATAAAAGGCGGCTATACTCCGGGAGCTGTTCCCGGGCTTGAAAAGTACCACGGCAAGAACATCTTCCTTTCGGAAGCGCTTACCATCGAGGCCAAAAAAGCAATGGATCATGCACGTCAGCTAAAGAAGCCGTTCTACCTGTATATGGCTCACTATGCCGTTCATGCCCAATACAAACCGGATGATCGATTCTACCAGCATTATATTGATGAAGGACTCAGCAAAGAGGAAGCGATGTATGCGGCCCTCCTTCAGGGTATGGACAAAAGCCTTGGTGACCTTTTGGACTATCTCAAAACATACGATTTGACTAAGAATACGATCATCATCGTCATGTCGGACAATGGTGGACTTTCGCTCGTTCCGCCAAGGGGAGGTCAGCCATTCACCCATAATCTTCCATTGAAAGCTGGAAAGGGTTCTGGATACGAAGGCGGAATTAGAGAACCCATGATCATCTGTTGGCCCGGTGTAACAAAAAGCAACAGCATTAATGATCAATACTTAATCATCGAGGACTTTTTTCCGACGGTCTTACAAATGGCTGGAGTTGATAAATATAAAACAGTACAAAAGATAGATGGTAAAACCATTGTGCCCTTCCTCTTAGATAACAAATTGAGAGATACAACAAGAGCGATTATATGGCATTTCCCAAATAACTGGCAGGAAGGTGCACAAAGATCAAAACAATACCACATCGTGCCTGAAAGCGAAGGAATGGGTCCTTACAGCGCAATCAGAAAAGGCGACTGGAAGTTGATTTACTTCTATGGGCCTCAGCAGGCAGAACTATACAATCTTAAAGAAGACATTGGCGAACATCATAATCTTATTGAAAAATATCCCGAAAAAGCCATCACCATGATGGATAAGTTGCTGGATATGCTGAAAGATGAGAATGCACAATTTCCAGTCAATCAAAAAACAGGGATATTGATGTATCCACATCTTAACCGGAACAAGTAACAGAACACGCTTAATTTTTGTCACCTTATAAAGCCCTGTAAAATCTGCAGATTTGATGGATAAGTTTCTTTCTAATTCACGTAAGTATAATTCACAGGTCTTTTTAACGCTCAATGTTCTTACTCGATAGGTATGAATTTTCTCGTAAACAGTATGGGCGCGCATAGCCGGACAGTTGTATCATTTACCAGCTAATATGACCTGCCTGCAAGCGGGTGTATTGGCAGTTTCCGTTCCTGTGGGCGGACAGCCAGGCTCCCGTTCTGGTGCGTAAACGTTCGACCAGCCAGTGGTCAGGAGAATCAAAGCAGTGGTCGTCCTTGTCCCCGGCTTAACTCTTGAGTAACCTTTGTTAGCACCATAAATATTTGAGTACGATAAGATCCTTCTCTGCCGATTCAGCTCATAACGCACGGCAAGGCAAAACGTAGCAAAATCCGGAATTGCAGATAGTGATATGGTTGGGGTGGGATCGCGTCGAAGAAAAGTGATAGAAGCAGCTACTCAAAAGAACGAGTGATTCAATCCTGTGCTCTGACAAAAAGCTCGGGCATCGCACGGACCGTTTTCTTTTTGGCTAATTCAAAGAGTTCAGGAAAATACTGGCGGATCATTGTGGAAAACGAATCTTTTTTCTATAATTGCCCTCATGCGCCACAGCAAAATCAAACCAGCCCTTTTCAACATCACCGTTCCTGGTTTACCTTCACGACTTACCCTTATAGGCACCTTATAGGCACCTTACAGGCACCCCACTAAATAGATAAGCCGCGTCCAGCAATAGTCCAATTGTACCCTAAACAATACTAACAATAAGGCTAACCTTACCTTGAGCCGAACTTAACTCTGTCGCCACATAACTGTAACCGTAAACTGAAACTATGACCACCTCCTATTCTCGAAACTCAAACCTCAAACCTTTGAAACATCTCCAACCCTAAACGACCCAGCCCAATCAACCCAATCAACTCAATAAGCAATCAACTACCTGCAAACCACAAACTTCAAACTGTCCACCACCCAAACCGCTACTCCAAATCCTGGTTCAAACTTTCCTCCTCTCTCGATCATTAATAACCAAAAACTTCTTTCCGTAGTTGAGCATATTTATTGCCTTTATCAAGCAACTTCTGGTCCTGGCAGATAGATACGAGTGCGTCGAGGATCGTGGCATTGTTACCGTTCTTTGCAAGGAAGTTTTCAAGAATCGATATGGCTTCAGCAGCCTTACCAGTCGAAAACAATGCGACGGCATACCCATAAACAACAGAAGTATTCGAGCGATCAATAGTAAATGCATTTTTCAATTCTTCCATGCCTTTTGCATGATCCTGCTGGCGCACATACCATAACCCCAATGCATAATGAAGCTCTGCATTCTTAGGTTGAATCACCAACGCTTTATCAATACACTCCTTGGCTTTCGCCTCGTTGTTTTGAGACCTGTACAGATCGGCGAGGTTCATGTAAAGAGGAACGAACTTCGGAAATCTCCCTATTCCTTGCAGGTACTTTCCTTCTGCTTCATTTGATCTACCTGTTGCGGCGAGAACAATGCCCTGGTTCAAAAAACCTTCCGGTCGATGGGTCATGCCCTCCTGCAAATGGAGGTATTCGGCAAAGACCTTGTCAAATACTAGTTTCCGCTCCGGTGCCAGTTCCTGAACAAGAGGCGCTATCCTTTGCATGGCTTCGAAGCGAACAGAGCTCACCGGGTCATCCATTAAATTATTTGCACTGGAAAGAATTGTCTCTGGCGGAAAATTACCCAGCGCTTTCAACGCATTCAGTCTAAGAAAGGGATCGGGGCTTTGCAGGAAGCTTAGGACCTGGTTAGTTATGCGTTGCGAAGAAAACACCGCGTATTGCTCCAACGCCGAAGCCTTGATAATGGCAGGATAACTTTTTGAAGTCAATAATTCATTTAATCCCGGCTCACTCTCATTGGTGAATACCGAAATTGAATGTAGGAGCTGACCGTAGGTCTTCTCTTTGGGAAGCTTATCCCGATACCATTTCATGAAATGATCCGCAGCCCACTGAACGGATTTATCCGTGTGACACTTATTGCAGGCGTTTGGTGTTTTCAAGGATAGAGAAAGATCGGGTCTTGGAATTCGGATGCTATGATCCCTCCTGTCGTCCACTACCATATAGGTGGTTACAGGCATATGGCAGTTAACGCACTGCGATCCTGTGCTGCCCGTCTTGTGAAAAGTATGGGAAGGAAGGTCAAATGTTGCCGGGGAATGACAAGACCCACATAAGGCGTTTCCCTGCACCTTCACTTGCATACTATGCGCATCATGACAATTCATGCAGGTGACACCCCGTGAATACATCTTGCTTTGCAGGAAAGACCCATATTCATAATCTTCGTCCTTGATCTGGCCGTCAATATAATAATTGGTGCTGATTGCGGCTGGTACGTGCGACTGGAGAAAGGATTGCCCATGCACATAATCGTCCGTGAATCTTGTGGCCCGTGCATGGCACCGCGCGCATGTTTCAATCAGCGTATCATTCAGAATAACTTCAGAAGGCAGCATAGTACCCTTGCCATTGTTGGAAGTCCATTTCAGTGCCTTCGATGCAAGACTAATATTGAAGCCCTTCAAAGGATCCTCTGTTGACTTCTTCTTTGCCCACTCAAGGTGCGATGACGCAGGACCATGACAAGACTCACAGGAAACGTTCGATTCATTCCAGGTACTGTGAAACGAATTGGCAGAAACATCAAAATTCTTCTTGTAATTGGTCGTGTGACAATCAGCACACATGTAGTTCCAGTTCTGGTTGATATCCGTCCAGAAAAGTTCATCCCCGGGCGGTATCTTCTCCTTATTGTAAATATGGAACCAACGCTGCCCGCCCTTTTCTTTCGGCCTTGTATCCCAACAAAACGGTAGGCTTTGTATTCGCCCGTCTCCGAACCGAACCAGGTATTGCTGCAGTGGCCTCCATCCGAAAGTGTAACTTATTAAAAACTCTTTTTCCCTTCCGGTGGAATCGTTGGTACGAACAAAGTATTTGCCACCTCGTTGATAAAAAAAGCTGGTGTCGCCAAAGTACACAAAATAGCTATTGTTGAAATCTCCTTTTACCGATCTTGGCAAGGCACTGTCCATCGCATGAAAATGATCCGAAGTCTTATAAAGGGCATATTCTTTTTCATGGCAAGACTGGCATTTAACAGACCCGACATAGGTGGCTGTCTCGTGCCTGTACTCTAAGTTACTTTTGCCACCGTTCGTAATGGTAATCAGCAGGCTTAAAATCACAATAAGGAGAAAGACGATTAGGCCAATACCGATTGGCTTTTTGAAGAACGCGAACATGGTTTTTAACTTCATAAACAAACTGCCCCGTTAAAAATAGAACAGCCTGGTGACAATCGCGTCTTCAGTGTTTTCATTTATTATTGCTTTTCGCGGAACCAGCAATTTGAATCTCCGCCCAAATGGACCGGTGGTCGGAAGGAAACGTCTCCGGCAATACCCGGTGCTCCACTACCCTGGCAGGCTTGTTTTTACTAACGCCAATATAGTCGATGGTTTTTACCGGGCGATCAGAGGGGAAGGTATATTCAGAGGAATCCATACAGCTTCTTTGGAAGTGCTCATCGAATATCTGCATGACAGGGTTTGACGGTTCGCTGTTAAGATCGCCGGCAAGTAAAACCGGGACCCTTTCCTTACTAAGAATAGTATCGATTACGTGTATTTGCATCAGCCGACTGGCATTACCTCCTTCTGCATCCAGGTGAGTGCATGCAAAAATAAAATGTGTCTTCCCGACATGGAAAAATCCTACCGCTAATACTCTTGCTTCTGCCTTTGCAGTCGCAGAAGGCAACTTGTGGACTTCAAAGGAATCAAAAGAATATCTTGACAAAATGGCTACTCCGTATTCACCGCCGGCATAGTCAATAGCCTTTGCGAAACGGTAGTACAAACCGGCTTTATCAGCAATTGCTTTTGCTTCATCCAGGCTCTTACCAGAACGACTGGTATTTACGTCGACCTCCTGTAAAGCAACAAGATCGGGCCGGTATTTACTAATAAGAGCCCCAATGGTATCCGTATTGATCACGCCAGGCAATGAAGGCGGGTTAGCATGATGGATGTTATAAGACATTATCTTCAACGATGGCCCTTTCTTCTGACCCAAAGCAGGAGAAGCATTAAATAGGGCGAGGCTGCCAAGAAGTAAAAGAATACAACG
>DATDNL010000451.1:0-4666 GCA_036518315.1 Flavisolibacter sp.
TCTTCTTTCCACAAGAATGTGTCAAAGTCCAATAGAAGCGAAAATTGGCTTAATGAATAGTCTGCATAAAGGAATACTTCATTACTTGTTGGTTTGTATGCTAAGAAAGGTTCAACAAGTGGTTCATCGAGTTGATCACGCATGACACGAAGAACCTGACCTTTCAAAAGATCAAGAGTCTGTGGTGATAAATAAGAAGTAAAACGAAAATGGGGTGTCTGTTCCAAACGATTTGAATTATAGGAAATGGTGCAACAATGGCGGCTAACGTAAATTTATAGCACTCACCCTTGATTTTCGAGAGAAATAGATACTGTTTTTCAGCAACTCACTCTTCGCCGTTTCAATTGTCGTTGAACCAATCCACCATCTTCGCCGTTTCAATTGTCGGGCATTTCTTTTGTTTGCACCGCGTGTCTCAGCAAGGTGGGTAACCTTGAAGACACGATCTCCCAGTAGATGGGTTTTTCGCCGTCCGGGAATTAAAGTCGTCTGCCATGTTGGCAACACCCTTGAAGCTCCAAACAATGGGGCAATGTGTTTTTTCAGAAAAAAACAGGTAAAGTGAAAGGCGGGAGAAAGGCAGGTGAAAGGCAGGTGAAAGCCACCTGAAAGCCACCCCCTGCTTAATGCATGGTAATAGTACACCCACACGGGCATGGTGCGGCCATATTGTCATCGGCTGCGGCTGCAACCATTGGCGGCCGATCGAAATAGATTACAGAGGGAGTCCTTACTTCCTGCTATAATTCGGCGCCTCCCTTGTGATCTCCACATCATGCGCATGGCTCTCGCGCATACCGGCATTCGTGATCTTAACCAGCGTCGCCTTCTGCAGATCGGCAATGCTCTTCGCACCGCAATATCCCATACCGGCACGAAGACCACCCACAAACTGGTAAACGATTTCCTTCAGCATTCCCTTATAAGCTACGCGGCCTTCGATGCCTTCGGGAACATATTTCCTTACATCGGCTTCGGGATCCTGGAAATAGCGGTCGCTGCTGCCCACGCTCATGGCACCCAGTGAACCCATGCCGCGGTACTCCTTGAATTTTCTTCCCTCGTAGATGATCGTGTCGCCGGGACTCTCTTCCGTGCCGGCAAAAATGCTTCCCATCATCACGCAATTGGCGCCGGCGGCGAGCGCCTTCACCATGTCGCCCGTGTAGCGGATACCTCCATCGGCAATCAGCGGAATGTTCTTTTTGCTGAGTCCTGCATGGGCCTGCATGATGGCAGTGAGCTGGGGAACGCCGGCACCTGCCACGATACGCGTGGTACAGATGGACCCGGGACCAATACCTACTTTCACGGCATCGGCTCCTGCGTCGGCCAATGCTTCGGCGCCTTCGGTAGTTGCCACATTGCCTGCAATGACATTTAGATTCTTAAAGCTCTTCTTTATATTCTTCAGCGATTCAATAATACCTTTTGAATGACCATGAGCACTGTCAAGACAAACCACGTCGACGCCCACACTTTGAAGTGCGGAAACGCGATCGAGGAGGTCGCGGGTGACACCAATGGCGGCGCCCACCAACAAACGACCCAGTGAATCCTTCACCGCGTTTGGGAAAGAAGTGACCTGCAGGATATCGCGGTAGGTGATCAGGCCCACCAACTTACCCGATTTATCGACCACCGGAAGCTTTTCGATCTTGGTCTGCCTCAGGATCTTCTCGGCGCCTTTGAGGTCGGTGCCTTCGGGTGCGGTGATCAGGTGCTCTTTGCTCATCACCTCACTGACTTTGCGGTGCATATCTTCTTCGAAGCGGAGGTCGCGGTTGGTGAGAATGCCGGCCAGCTTTCCACCGCCATCCACGATGGGAATGCCACCGATCTTATTCTCGCGCATGAGGCGCAGGGCATCGCCAATGGTGGCGTCTACAGTCAGCGTAATGGGGTCGATGATCATACCGCTCTCACTTCGCTTCACCCGGCGCACCTGGTCGGCCTGCTTCTCGATGGTCATGTTCTTGTGCAGGATACCGATGCCGCCTTCGCGGGCAAGTGCAATGGCCAATGAAGCCTCGGTGACGGTGTCCATGGCTGCGGAAAGCAGGGGCACGTTGAGGGTAATGTCTTTGGTGAGTCTTGTCTTGATATCTACGTCGCGAGGTATGATTTCCGAATAGGCCGGAACCAGAAGCACATCGTCAAACGTTAAACCTTCAATGAGATTCCTGGAAGTGGAGTTTGTTGCCATGTGCAAAGATAGGGAGTGAGAATAAATTCAAAACAAAGGATGAGTAAGGGCGATCTAATGGATTGAAAACAAGGGCCGGCGTTAACCAAATGAGTTGTGAAAAGAGGTCCCGTTAACTTTTAATTATCTATGAGACGCTAAACATTGGCAGCCAATTGGATTCTTATTACACGGAGGATAATTAATATGAAAAACATCTTTACACTTCTACTCGGCGGGCTGATTACCAGTTCGGCCTTTGCCAACAACATCACCATCTCTTTACCCAACAGCAACAACTACCAGGTATTGATCGATGGAAGCAATATTAACGGTTATAGCCAATCGAACAACACGGTTTACCTCAACAACCTGCAGTATGGGCAACACTCCATCGAGGTGTACCGCGTGAGAAGCGGGTGGTTCAGTAACAAGGCCAGCTTAGTGTATTCGTCTTCTTTTAACAGTTCGCAGCAATACGACCTGAACATAGCTATTGACGATGCGGGTCGTGTCCGGATGTACCAGTCCCAGAGTAGCGATTATTATGGAAGAAACGGCCGCGGAAATAACAACGGTTACGGTGACGATCGTCGCCACGAAAAGAAACACAGGGACAGGGATGGAGACGATGACGACGACAGGGGCTACCAACGCAATGGCAACTATGGCAACGACGGTGGCTACAATAATGGTGGTTACAACCACGGTGGCTATAATAATGGCGTATATAACAATGGCAGCTACAACAACCGTTACCAGCAGGCCATGAGTGATTATGATTTCAATCAATTCGTTCAAAGAGTAAGGAGCCAATGGATCGGTAAACTTTCTACTGCGAGAGATGGTCTCAACAGTAATTATTTCAACACTTACCAGGTAAGGCAGGTTCTGCAGTTATTCTCTTCTGAAAACGACAGGCTCGACCTTGCCAAGATTTCCTTTAAGAACGTCGTGGATCAGCAGAATTTCAGGCAGTTATATGATTTGTTCTCTTACCAGGGACAATCCGAACTGGACAGGTCTATCTCAAATAACAGGTATTAAAACATTAGACGCGCTAATTCGTACGTTCTTGAAGGCGACGAAGCCCCTACTACGGTCGGGGCTTCACTTTTTTTAGCGAATCATTAAACCTTTGCTCTTTAGCTTCGTCTTTATAATGTCCCTGGGAAAACAAATCCCCCATACAGAAGATATACTCTAAATGAAAACTTCAGAAAGGTCCTCCCGCAGAGCGGGGGGACTTTTCATTAGTACTCACCCTTGCGACCTCAGCTCTACTGTGGTATGACCTTTGTGCCCCAATGGTATTATTTGAGTAAAGGAAAAGAGGAGGAAAGTATGAAACAACTATTTAGTTTTCTAATCTGTGCGCTATTTGCTGCGACTTCGTATTCACAGTCGCTTAGGGTGACCTTCAACGGGAACCGCAATTATCAACTGACTGTTGATGGCAGAAATTTCAGTTCGGGAAGCTACCTCGACAATGACGTAGTGGTCAACAAACTGTCGGGGTCGCACAACGTGACGGTTTCGCGTGTTAACCGGAATGGTAAAACGAAACCCATCTATTCATCCACTGTGAATCTATCGCCGGGCGAGGAGGTACACCTTACCGTTAGCAACAATGGAAGTATTCAGCGCGAAGACAATTCCAGCAACGCAGCTTATGGTTATGGCTACAGGAGCCCGATGAGTGATGCGAGCTTTAATGAAGTCTATCGCAACATCAACAATCAATGGGGACAACAGTCGAAGATGACTACCGCAAGGGACGCATTCAACACCAGCACCTATTATATGACGACTGACCAGGTGAGGCAGATCATTGAGCTGTTGAATTCAGACGCTAACCGGCTTGAGTTGTTGAAGCTGGCTTATGATAATGTAACCGATCCGGCGAATTATTACCGGTTGGATGATTTGTTGAGAAGCCAGCCGAACAGGAATGAGTTGGATGATTATGTAAGGAATAATAACTACAACGGTGGTTACAGCAGCGGGACTTACAACAGCGGAACTTCGTATGGCTACAGGACACCGATGAGCAGCAGTGCCTTCAACCAGGTGTACCAGGAGGTGTCGAATCAAAGCAGCATTTCAAGAAGACTGTCGGCAGCAACAAGAGCCCTCAATACCAGCGGTAACTATTTCACGGTTTCGCAGGTAAGGCAGTTGATTCTTTTAGTAAGTGGCGAAAACAACAGGCTTCAATTGGCGAAGTTGTCAATCGACAATCTTGTTGACCCGGAAAATACGAACCAGTTGTATGATGTGCTCAGCACCCAGGCGGCAAGAAACGAGCTGGATAACTACATAAGGAATAACGGGTATCCCGGTGGCGGCTACAACAATAGCAATGGCAGCTACAACAATAACTACCATTCAGCAATGTCGGAGATGGACTTCAACAACCTGTATAATTCCATTCGAAAGAGATGGCTTCCGTTTACAAAATACAGTGCAGCGGTAGAT
>DATDNL010000452.1:0-2419 GCA_036518315.1 Flavisolibacter sp.
ATAACAGTAATGCGATACGATTCATAGAGTTTACATTTTCTTCCCCTCTCTACTCCCTTCCCCCGCCGAGACTCACTCATCAGCTTGTGTGTTGGCCGTGGTCTCGGCGGTGTTGTCGAGGATAATCTTCAATATTTCTTCAACATCTGTTACCTGGTAGGCAGCGTGCCTTCCAGAGATATAATACCTGGCGGAACTGTGTTCGTAATCGATTATACTTTCACACAATCTCCATTTGCCTGCACATGGATTTGCGTGCATATAGGCTAGCTTTTGATTCATGAACTTTTCCGTTCTGCATATTTTGGAATCAAAAGAGTCTTCCCATACTTCGTGTTTCTTTCCTCGTTCTTTGTCTTTTGGTTCGACGGAATTGTGTAACTGATTAAGTATGTCATCTCTACCTTGTTCCTTTAGTCTTTTTACAATCTCGTAAGCCATGAATCTCTTGCCGTCACCAACGATCTTGTTGATCGGTTTATCTGTCTTTGAAAAGTAGATCAATGAATGAAGATGGTTAGTCATTATGACATAGCCTGTAACGAGATGGCCTTTTGTTTTTAAATAGTCAAACCATTTGTAGACAAGGTCGTAACCATTTGTCAGTTCAATAAGAGGAAGCCAGCGAAAACAAGTGAAGGTTATAAAAAGTGTGTCTTCACTTCCATTTATGGTAGTTCTAACGGGCATTCGTTAGAAAGATAGTAAACGTTCTTAATATTCCCGAGTCCGCTGCGCGAGACTCGGGAAGGGAAGAAAAGGCGGTGCGGCGAGACTCGGGAAGGGAAGGTTCACCGAGGTGGGGTCGCGAGGTGAGGCTTGGAAACGGAAGGTCGGCGAAAAGGCTGTATCGTGAGACACCGGAAGGCAAGAAATCGACAAGCCCGTGTTTTAGTGTTATTTCGGTGTTATCAATGGAAAGATGAGCGTCCAAAAAGCTACAGTGAACAAGATGCAGGCAATGCCAATTGCAATAAGCTTCTTGTCTTTATAATTGAAACCTTTTACCGTCAAAATCACTCCGGCAACTGCTCCGAAGTTGGGAATCAATCCGATTAGTCCCCAGTAGTACAGATTGTGAATTTTTCTTTCTGTACTTTGTCCGCGGACTTTAAGAATGCCGTTTTTTAAAACACCTAGAAAGTTGATAGCCTCGTTCTCTGTTGGGAAGGCATCAGTTGGAATAACGTAATATTTATTCGTGAAAAGGGTGACGTATAAAAAGCCATTTACCATGTCTGCTCGTTTAAGCACTTCCCACCTCCAGAATGAATTTTCATTTGCTGACGTGATCAGGATGCCATCTTGTTGAATGTCTAACGATTGAGTTCCAGGAATGGGCTTACTCTTTAGAGCCTTTTTCAGGCGCAGTCTTGAAGTTAGAAAAGGTATTAGAGCTCCAATACAGAAAAGGGCTATGCCAGCAAATATTGTTTTTATGATGAAAATAGAAAGTTGAAAAGGATGTTGTTCCGGCCTTGTGTTTCCTATTAGGAGAGAGAACACAATAAGCAGGAACAACCGTTTACCGAAGTCCCTTCCAAAGTGAAAACGTTTGAGAAACGTGATGTAGTCTTCGTAGGTCGTAAAAAAACTTATTTGCATTCGTCTTCTATAGTTTTGGTCTGTTCAACAACAGCCGTTGACTCAAGGATATTAAAATGAACACTATCCATCAAATATAATAGAATGGTTTCGCATAAGTTATAAGGCAACAGTGGATATTTCTGCCATTGTATTGACTACACCTCTACAGGTGGGATATCTACCAAGGGCTGAAAACTGACCGGAAAGGAGGCGTTTTGCTTTTCATTCACATCTCATCTTTGGCATGGAATTAAATTTGATAGAATAAACTAAAATCACGGCTATGAACAAAAGAACATTGATCCCGGTTTTACTAGTATTGGCAGTTTTGGCAATCGGCTATGCGATATACAAAGGAACGGCAGTTACCATGACCACCATTGAAACTGGACGAAGCATCGTTTACGGACAACCTCAGAACGGTCTTACACTTGGGCTTTGCATCTTTGCGGGCGCCTGTGTATTGGGTGCATCCTTGTTGGCAATGGATGATCGCTACCGGGTAGGCAATACGGATGCTCCAACTTCCAGTACAACGACAACTACTTCAGCGACAGGGAACAGGGTGGCTACAAACTATCCCCGTTAACTGTAGGTTGGTATGAAAGAAGGTTTTGTTCTTTTTTTGGATACCTGTTCGAAAGCGTAGCCTATGGCTATCAATCCCGGTTCGTCATAGGCTGTACTGACGAAGGATAACCCGATCGGTAGTTCTTTGATGCTACCCATCGGTACCGTGATGGAAGGGTAGCCTGCCATGGCTGCGGGACCGTAGGCACCATAGCCGCTGAAGAAATCACCATTTACAAAGTCCACACACCAGGAGGCACCT
>DATDNL010000453.1:0-9015 GCA_036518315.1 Flavisolibacter sp.
GTGCTGGGTGGAGATCACTATCGCATCGATACGTACCGGGCGATTGTTATCGTCATATTCAAGTGTCACCTGGCTTTTCGCGTCGGGACGTAAATATTTGATCTGTTTGTTTTCCCTGCGCAAGGCTGCTAATTCCTGCAATAGTTTATGAGCCAGGTCCAATGCCAAGGGCATGTAATCTTCTGTTTCGTTAGAAGCGTAGCCGAACATCATTCCCTGGTCGCCAGCACCTTGCTCTTCCCTGTTCTGCTTGTCGACGCCCATGTTAATGTCCGAAGATTGTTCATGGATGGCAGAAAGGATGCCACAGGAATTGGCTTCGAACATGTATTCGCTCTTGGTATAACCAATTCGGCGGATCACCTCCCTGGCAATATCTTGAACATCCAGGTATGCCTTGGATCTTACTTCACCAGCGAGTACCACCTGGCCGGTAGTTACAAGAGTTTCACAGGCAACCTTAGAGTTGGGGTCAAAGGCCAGAAAATTGTCGATCAGTGCATCGGAGATTTGATCAGCCACTTTATCGGGGTGACCTTCAGATACACTTTCAGATGTAAATAAATATGCCATAATGCTGTTGTATTAGCAGTAGTTAATTTTTAATTCGGTTGCAAATATAATAAAGCGGAAAGTTATTGGTTTGAATAAACAATTCTGAGTCGTAATCGTGCTGTAGAATCAGCATAGGTACCACCTCCCAGTACTACCCTGCCGCCATTAATACGATTATTAACAGGAAGCGCTACGTAATAACCTAAATTTTTACTGTATTCCAATACTCTTAAAGGAGCCCACAGTCGTAAAGTGTCGTTGGCATCCCCACGAGTGACGATCGCCTGCACGTATCTTGTAATATCGAAGCGATACAGGTTATTGTTGATGGTGCCACCGAAATTGATGTATCCAACAGAACCATCGCTTCCAAGCAATAGATCTCTTTCAAACAATAGAGAACTGTCGCCATTTTTTCGGATCCTGTCGAGCAGTAACCGGAAAGGCGGAGTGTAAATATTGTCACTTGCAGAAGGAACCTTTGTTGCAATGACCTCTGCGCGATGAATGACCTTATTTCCAAAACCTCCCAGGCCTGGAATCACAACGGAAGCGTACGATCCAGATGGAGAACTTTGAATATACACCTTATCGGAGGATGTATTATTAATCGAGGCAGCCCAATTACCACCCTTCTGTACGTTGACATAATTGGACTGGCCATTAACGGTGTGACGGTATTGCACGATTCCAGTTGTATCATGTCCATTCACCTGGTACCTGTAATAGACGACCAATTTTGTAGCCGTGTCGGAAAGGTTAAAGTAAGATAAGGCGTTGCCACTGTTAGCAGATTTAACCGCAAGCCCATTGAACTGGGTACGGAACATTGAATCATTATAATAGCCACCAAAGGCAGAATCAATAGCCATGTTGGCGAGCTTCGATCCTATAGAGTTATCCAATTTGATGCGGAGCACATTTGCCACTCGATAAGTAGCCCCTGGATCCATTATTGTGGATGAATCATCAAGTGAGGTGATTGAATAAGTCTTCGAGCCAACCTGCGAACCACCCGTGAAGTCGGAAGCCGGGTTATTGTACCTATAAACAGTGTCGGCTCTTAAACCTGTACCCGGACCGTTAAAGGGGATTTCATAGACGCTTACGGTTTGAACACCATTCCCGATGGTATCGCCGTAAGCACCGGCATAACGCAATGACAATACTACCGAGTCGATGGTGTGTATAGTATCCCTCCTCGGCTGGAAAGGATAAGAACCATATGCCGGCGCACTTACGTTAAAACAAAAGTTAGCGTGAACCTGTCCAAACTCCGGGTCATTAATATCACCAAGTGCTACATGGTCAGAAAATAAGACCTTCGCGCTATCTGTAGTAAGTAAGTTTTTGGTAATTGTATTTAACGACGTTTCAAACGTGCTTACATTGTCAACCGCCGGTATAAGATTCCCGCCGAGATCTGTGGCTTCATTTATCTTTTTACAGGAGAAGAGAACTAAAAAAAAAGAGACGATCAGGAATACAAATGCCGGGCTAAACTTTTTCACGAATAAGATTTATACGCAGTTTGGAATTACTTGCTCGCAAGATCGCCATACAGTTGTAAATAGTCTGTTAAATCAGACTCCGCATTATATGGAAGAGTTTTCTTTCCTCTCACCTTTGAGAACTCGTCTACTAATTTCTTATCAACCTTTTCTGCGCCGAAAGTAATTGCATCCGCATTAGTCGCACCACCACGGAACATGGCAATGTTGTTGACGTCCTTATAGGGCTCGAGGTCCTTGTCTTTTATGGAAGGATGGATGGTAGCCTTTTCCAGGAAGTCGCTGCCTAACTTTTCTTTGAATGTAGTTTGACCCACAGTGAAGACGATCTTGCTATGCGCAAAAACGGGCTCCTTCTTATAGACTGTTCTCAAATACATCGGGATAAGTCCAGTCATCCAGCCACTGCAATGAATAAGATCAGGAGGCCATCCGAACTTCTTAACCGTTTCGAGGGCACCCTTGCAGAAGAAAATTGTTCTTAAGCCATTGTCGTCATACCATTTTTCGTTCTCGTCGGTAAAAATGTATTTCCTTTTAAAAAGGTCTTCATTATCGAGGAAGTAGACTTGCAGGCGGGCATTCGGTAAAGAAGCGACCTTGATCTGCAAAGGGAAGTCTTCATTATCAATCGATACATTAATCCCTGATAAACGCACCACTTCATGCAAGCGATGACGCCGTTCGTTGATGGCTCCAAAGCGTGGCATAATACAACGAACCTCGAAACCCGAGTCATTCGATTTGACCGCCAGCCTGTTTACAATTTCAGAAAACTCGGTAAGTTCAAGGTAGGGAGACATTTCGTTAGCAATGAATAAAATTCTTTTCTTTGCGGACATTTTTACGGTTTTAAGATCGTAGAAAGGTTTGCAAAAGTACTTATTTATTGTGAAACGAAGCCATTGTAACTGCTACAATTCAATCGCATGATCATTTTCAAAAAGGCAAAACAGCTTTCCCAATACATTGACAAGCAGAAGAATGAAGGCAAGAGAGTGGGCTTTGTTCCGACCATGGGGGCCCTGCACGAAGGACACCTGGCGCTGGTAAATGAATGCAATAAAGTGAATGATATTACGGTCTGCAGCATATTTGTCAACCCGGCTCAATTCAACAACGCGGATGATCTAAAGCACTACCCAGTTTCCACTGAAACGGATATTGCACAACTGGTTGGCCATGATTGTGACATCCTGTTCCTACCCACGGTAGAAGAGATGTATCCCCCCGGCTATGTAAAGAAATATTATGCGCTGGGAGATATCGAGACGAAGTTGGAAGGCTATTATCGGCCGGGCCATTTCCAGGGAGTATGCCAGGCGGTCGACCGCCTGCTTGAACTTGTTCAACCACATACCTTATACCTGGGACAAAAAGATTATCAACAGTGTATGGTGATCAGGACACTCCTCGAACTCACCGGCAGAAACAAGCAAATAGATTTGCAAATTGTTTCTACCGTGAGGGAGGCAGACGGCCTGGCGATGAGCAGTCGCAATCTTAGATTAAATAAAGAACAAAGGCAGCTAGCCAATTCTATTTTTAAAGAATTGAATGCCATAAAAGAAAATCTTTATCAGTATAGTCTTGATGAACTGAAACAAAAGGCCAATAAACACCTGGCGGAGGAGGGGTTTAAGGTCGACTATATTGAGATCGCCAATGCCGATGATCTGTCAACGGCCTCCTCGGCATCCGGAAAGTTAGTGGCCCTTGCCGCTGCTACCACGGGCAACGTTCGCCTGATTGACAACATCGTCCTAAATTAACAAACCACGTCGCGTCTATAATTTAGTTTTGCACCGCCATGAACATTTCTGTATTGAAATCTAAGATTCACAGGGCCGTTATTACAGAAGCTAACCTCAATTATGTGGGTAGCCTGACATTGGATGAAGAGTTAATGGAAGCAGCCAATTTGATCGAAAACGAAAAGGTGCAGATTGTTAATGTCAACAACGGCGAAAGGATTGAGACCTACCTGATAAAGGGGAAACGTGGTTCGGGAGTGTGTTGTCTTAATGGTCCTGCTGCAAGAAGGGGCGCCGTGGGCGATATCGTTATCATCATTTCGTATTGTTCTTTGGACTTTGAAGAAGCAAAGACATTCAAGCCCTGGGTAGTTTTTCCGAAAGACGGAAACCGACTGTAAAATCCTTTAAAGTATAAATGAAGAACAAGATCGGTTACAAGGAACGCTTCCAATAGACACACAATCGATTCATTTTTATTTCTTTGGCTATCTTCGAGGAGAATGAAGAAACCTATTTTGACGATACTCCAATACCTGTTTTTTCTTGGACTTGGAGTTTTGTTTGTATGGCTGACGGTAAAGGACATTAATAAAGAGCAGTGGAATCACATCAAGACGTCAATCCAGCAAGCAAGGCATTGGTTTATCGTTCCCGCTATCATTCTTTTATTGCTTGCTCACTACTGTCGCGCAGTTCGGTGGAAGATACTCATGGAGCCTCTCGGATATAAGCCCAGCACTTTCAACACATTTGCAGCAGTCATGATCGGTTACCTTGTTAATGCGGGAGTACCGCGATTAGGCGAGGTCGTAAAATGTACACTTCTCTCCCGCTACGAAAAAGTGAGGGCCGACCGGTTGGTTGGAACCATAGTAATGGAAAGGGCCGTCGACGTCGTTTGCCTTTTACTCGTATTTGTAGCGGCACTCATCTTCCAGGGCGCCTTCATCGGTGAGCACCTTGCGGCAAAGTTCTCAGGTTTTTTTAAGGATAGAACAGGACACACTTCTATTGAAAGAATGATCATCGTTGTCATTGCCATCCTTGGTTTTATCTCCATTCTATACTTTGTTTTGAAGAAGTTCGGCCACATTGATGCAGTCGCTAAAGTGAAGGAAGTATTGCGTGGCATATCTCATGGCCTGAACAGCATACGGCTTGTGCAACATAAAGGCTGGTTCCTCGTCTATACCCTCCTCATTTGGGTCTTCTACCTTTCTGCTACCACCGTTGGCGTCCTGGCCTTACGTGAGACTGCCCACCTGGGCGTCGGAGGAGGCCTCACAACACTGGCCGTTGGTAGCATCGGCATGATTATTACGCCCGGCGGTATTGGCGCTTACCCATTACTGGTAGCAAAATTGATGGGTTGGTATGAACTTGATGAGAATACAATCGGCAATGCGCTTGGGTGGTTGCTCTGGTCTGTTCAGACGTTGATCATTATCCTTGGGGGACTTGTCTTTTTCGCGCTATTTTCCTATCACAATAAAAAAAGCAATATTGAGAAGCGGCAGCACTATACCCAGCAAAATATTGACCCTGCCTGATCTTGAGAAAAAGATAGCTCAGTGGCGGCTAATTGGTAAAACAATAGCTTTCACCAACGGTTGTTTCGACATCTTACACGCGGGTCACATCGCATCACTTACTGAAGCGGCGAAGCAGGCCGATATATTAGTCGTAGGCCTAAACGCCGATAGTTCTATACAAGGCCTGAAAGGACCTGGCCGGCCCATAAATAAAGAAGACGCACGGGCATTACTGTTGGCATCCCTCCTTATGGTGGATGCAGTAATTCTGTTTTCAGAACCGAATCCACGTGACCTGATTGTTGCCATAAGACCGGATGTTTTGGTAAAAGGCGGTGACTACAAAGTGGAGGAAATAGCTGGCGCGAAGGAAGTAATGTCCTGGGGCGGAAGAGTGATCATCAACCCAATCGTTGAAGGGTTTTCAACTTCTTCGATTATTAACAAGATTCAAAATTCATAGACTACGATGAGTTGAGCATAGATGTTGCATATATTTAGGTAAATCCTAAACATAACGAATGTCGAACAACAAAGGAAAGACGATTCCACGAGATATAAGCTGGCTTTCATTCAATGCGAGGGTTCTACAGGAAGCGGCAGACGATTCCGTGCCGCTGTGGGAGCGCATTCGCTTTTTGGGCATTTTCTCCAACAACCTTGATGAATTCTTCCGTGTCCGGGTGGCTACGCTTAAGCGGATGATCCAATTCGGCAGCAAGGCCAAGATGCACCTGGAAGAAAATCCGGAAAAGATACTGGAGGAAATACAAACAACGGTGTTGAACCAGCAGAGCGAGTTCAATCGCATTTGGGACAACATTCTTGTAGAAATGAAGGAGCAAAAGATTTTCCTTGTCACTGAAAACGATCTCAACGCGGAACAACAGGAGTTTGTGCAAAGATTCTACGACGAGGAAGTAAGTGCTAACATCATTCCCCTGATGATCGAGTCCATACAGGACCTGCCCTTTCTCCGTGATAAATCCATCTACCTCGGAGTTGTCTTATCAAAGAAAGAGAGCGCACTAAAACGCCTCTATTCGATCATTGAAGTACCCACACGGGTGCAAAGTCGGTTTGTGGTACTGCCCTCTCCCGATAACGAACACCACATTATGCTCCTCGAGGATGTGATTCGCTTCAACCTCCCCGAGATCTTTAGCTATTTTGGTTATGACGAGTACCAGTCTGCTGTATTTAAATTGACCAAGGATGCTGAGATAGACATAGACAACGATATTTCTACTACCCTCATACAAAAGATCGAGAAAGGTCTAAAGAATCGCCGCAAAGGAAAACCGGTGAGGTTTATATATGATAAAGAGATGGATCCGGGTCTGTTGGAATTCCTGATCCGCAAGTTCAACCTTTCAAAGCGAGATAACATTATACCCGGTGGACGCATCCATAACTTCCGCGAATTCATGGATTTTCCACGAGGTATCTTCAAATACAAGAGCAGCCGTAGAAGGCCTTTTTATCATCCTGCCTTAATTGAAAACAGAGTTACGGATACGGTGCTTCAGAAGGATATTATGCTGCACTTCCCCTACCATTCCTTCAACCCGGTGATAGACCTATTGCGTGAGGCTGCAATCGATCCAGACGTCACCTCTATTAAGATCACCTGCTACCGTCTGGCAAAACAGTCGAAGATTATCAATGCCCTGATTAATGCTGTGCGGAACGGCAAACAGGTAACAGCAATGCTCGAATTGCGGGCGAGATTCGACGAGGAGGCAAACCTCGAGTGGAAAGAACGTCTCGAAGAAGAAGGTGTGAAAGTGTTAATTGGCATTCCAAACATGAAGGTGCATGCGAAACTTTGCGTCATCCGTAAAAGAGTGGAGGATAAAATTGTACAATATGGCTTTGTGAGTACTGGCAACCTGAACGAGGATACGGCTAAAGTATATGCGGACCATTGTCTCCTTACTTCGAACAGGGATATTATGGCGGACGCCAATCGCATTTTCAACTATGTCGAGCACTATAAAACGGGCAATCATTTTCTAAAAGCCTGTAAGACCCTTATCCCAAGTCCCGGTATCTCGAGGTCAGAGATCATAAAGATGATTCATGCGGAAGTGAAAAATGCCTTAAGAGGTAACCCCGCAAAGATTACTGCCAAGATGAATTCTCTTTCCGACCACGAGATCATTTACGAACTGTATGATGCAGCAAAGGCAGGAGTGGAAATCAACCTCATTATCCGGGGTATATTCTGCATGGTGACGGAAAATTCGAAGTTCGATAAGTCAATTAAAGCGATCAGTATTGTGGATGAATACCTGGAGCATGCCAGGGTGTGGATCTTCCATAGCGGAGGCAAGGAACGAATATTTATCTCTTCGGCCGATTGGATGGTGCGCAACCTTGATCATCGTGTTGAGGCAACCTGTCCTATTTTAGATGAATCAATAAAAAAAGAATTGAAGGATATCATCAACATACAATTGCACGACAATGTGAAAGCAAGGTGGCTGAATAATGAATTGACAAACGACTATGTTGAATCAGATGGTGTGCAGATCCGTTCACAAGTAGAGACTTATAATTACTTAAACAATAAAATAGAACAACCAGTTGAGATTAGCCGCTATTGATATAGGTTCGAACGCAGCCAGGCTTTTGATCAATGACGTGATCGAAACCGGCCAGGGACACCCTGACTTCATCAAGCTTACCCTTGTTCGCGTCCCTCTTCGTCTTGGTTTTGATGTTTTTGAGAGGGGTGAAATCTCCGACGATAAAGTAGAGATGTTTATCAAAACCCTGCAGGCCTACAAGCTTTTGATTGATGTCTACCAGGTCAAGCACTATATTGCTGCTGCCACTTCAGCCATGCGCGATGCTGTAAATGCAAAAGAAATTTTGAGCCGTGCCAAGACAGAAAGCGGTATCGACATTAAAGTGATCAGCGGTGATGACGAGGCAAATTACATCTATGAAAGCCACGTCGCTGAAAACCTCGGCACTGATGAATCCTATCTATATATTGATGTTGGTGGCGGTAGCACAGAGTTGACCCTTTTTAGTGATGGTAAACTCAGGGCAAAACAGTCCTTCAACATCGGTACGATCCGTTTATTAAAGAACCAGGTGGTGGAAGAACAATGGGACGAGATGAAACGGTTTATCAAGCAAAAGACGACCGGTTACCACCATATTACGGCTATTGGTTCCGGCGGCAACATCAACAAAATATTCTCACTCTCCAAAAGGAAAGAGGGTCGCCCTCTCGCGCTTGAATTACTGCGCAACTACTATAAGGAGTTCAGTAGTATTTCCCTTTCGCAGCGTATCAGTTTATACGGTTTGCGCGAAGACCGAGCTGACGTGATTGTACCTGCGCTGCTCATTTATATAAATGTGATGCGCTGGGCAGATGCCGAAGAGATATTCGTTCCCAAGATTGGTTTGGCAGATGGTCTGATTCACATTTTGTATGAGCAGTTCAAAAATGGTGTGGGTGCGTAAGCCTGGAAACCGGGAAAAGGGACCATTGCCGACATAGAAACGGGCACACCCGTCTCCAATACCCTCTTCGCTGCCTCATTCACTCAATGATACACCGCGATGCAATCGCACCTTAAGCCACAGGAATTTGACTGGGCTTTTTTGTTTCACCAAACGCAGTGAGACCAAGTAGAAGGA
>DATDNL010000454.1:0-5540 GCA_036518315.1 Flavisolibacter sp.
ATTAAAGTTATGTACGCACTTAGAAACAAAGTCCAGCTCATTGGTAAGCTGGGTCAGAATCCGGAGATTAAAACATTGGATGGCGGTAAGAAGTTAGCAAAGTTCAGCATTTACACAAGCGAGACCTATCGCAACGCCACCGGGGAAAAGATCACTGATACACAGTGGCATAACCTGGTCGCTTGGGGTAAGCTCGCCGAGATCTTGGAAAAGTACGTAAGCAAAGGTTCTGAACTGGCCGTTGAAGGAAAGCTCACTTACAACAGCTATGAGAAAGATGGCGTGAAGAAATACTTCACCGAGATTCACGTGAATGAGCTTCTCCTCCTGGGAGATAAGCCCACTAAGTAGTGTTCATTCTGAGCCGGTGGCGCAACATCGTCATCGGCTCTTTTCTCTCTCTAAAAATATCAGTTGCAACAATGAATTGGATGCGGCGACTGCAGTTATAGTCGTCCGTTCTTTAAGCCTTTATAAACACGCCTTCCGGTGCATTTAAACTATCTTTATCTGTACGGACCTCATGCAAAATATCGACTCCACTAATACATTATTTACACTGGCCTCCGACCTCGTTAACCACACTTCAAAGAATATCTTTCTTACGGGAAAAGCGGGTACTGGCAAGACTACCTTTCTTAAATACATCAAGGAGAGTTGTCCCAAGCAAATGGCGGTTGTTGCTCCTACAGGCGTGGCAGCGATCAATGCAGGCGGTGTCACCATCCACTCCTTCTTTCAACTTCCTCTCTCACCATTTATTCCTGGTGGCTTTAGTCAAAACAATGAAGTAACAACCAGGCATACGCTTCTCAGTCGCCTTAGGTTGAATAGTGAAAGAAGAAGGATCTTCCAGGAGCTCGAGCTTCTTATCATTGATGAAGTGAGTATGGTTCGCTGTGATGTCCTGGATGCTATCGATCTCGTCTTACGTCACGTTCGCTATCGCCACCATGAACGCTTTGGTGGAGTGCAGGTCCTCTTCATCGGCGATATGTTCCAGCTTCCCCCGGTTGTGAAAGACAGTGAATGGGATCTGCTCCGCGAGTTCTACAATGGCCCTTACTTTTTCGACAGCCATGTAATTAAAGACGATCCCCCAGTTAACATCGAGTTCACTACCATCTATCGGCAGACACAAGAGAACTTTATTACGCTTCTTAACAAAGTACGTAACAATGAAATGGACGACGAATACCTACGGGCTTTGCATAGTCGCTATCAACCAGGCTTTTTTGGTGATCGGTCAGACGGGTATATACTTCTGACAACACACAATGACAAGGCAAGGGAGATGAATACTTCCGAGTTGGCAAAACTTCCGGGTAGACAATTCACCTACAGCGCCTCCGTTGATGGTGACTTTCCCGAGACAGCCTTTCCTGCTGCGCACGATCTGCAACTAAAGATTGGCGCACGTGTCATGTTCGTCAGGAATGACACGGAAAAAGGCAGACGGTTCTTTAATGGTAAGATCGGTGCGGTCACAGATTTGGATGAAGAGAAGATCCTCGTTCAGTGCAAGGATGACGAAGAACCGATAGAGGTCACCAGGGAAAAATGGCAGAACATCCGATACACACTCGACAAGTCGACGCGCCAGTTAGATGAAGATGTCTTAGGTTCCTTCAGCCAGTATCCTTTACGTCTCGCCTGGGCAATCACTATTCACAAAAGCCAGGGGCTCACCTTCGAGAGAGCGGTTATAGACGCGGGACTGGCTTTCGCTCCCGGCCAGGTCTATGTCGCGCTCAGCCGCTGCACCAATTTGGAGGGTTTGGTCCTGCACAGCAAGATTAGTCCGTCCACTCTGTCTGCTGACAAAAGGATTGTTCAATTCACAAGAAACGTCGCACCTGTGGACCAACTGCAGGAACAGCTGATCGAAGCAAAGAAAGCATATCAACTAAAAGTCTTTTCTTCTCTCTTTGACTTTCATAAGCCCTTGAATAACCTTAGAGAATTGCACAAATATGTTCTTGAACATTGTACTTCCTTTAACGACGGAGTCATTCCGTGGCTGGATGAACTAGTCAACAAACTACAATCTCTGCAGGCAACAGCAGAAAAGTTTCGTCACCAGTTAACTCGTCTATTTGCATTAACCCCTAAAGCAGAAGACAACATTGAATTGCACGAGCGATTGAAAACGGCTGCCAATTGGTTCATGAACGAGATCAAGGGCGCTGTCGAGCTACTACTAACCTCACCAGCAGTAACAGATAGTTCCATTCATGCAAAGGAATACAACGAGATGTTGAAAGAAGCCTTTGTACAATTAACGATGCAGAACTTTTTATTACAAGGCTTCTCTGGCAAATTCAATATGGAGAACTTCCACCGCAGGAAGAAAAACTTTATTACTCCTTCTTTTACTGTCAATGCCTATGCCGGTGCTTCCCAGAAAAAGTTGGAAGTTGCTCACCCTGCTCTCTTCTCCCGTTTGAGGAAATTGCGCGATACAATTTGTGCAAGAAAGAATCTACCGATCTATTTCGTTGCCGGCAGCAGATCACTCGAAGAGATGACCAACTATTTACCGCAAACCCTGGATGAGTTGGAGCAGATCAGTGGCTTTGGCAAAGCCAAGGCGGAGACCTACGGTGATGACTTCCTCTCTATTATTATTGAATATTGCGGTGAGAACCGGCTTTCATCTAACATCTCCGCCAAAGGCCGAAAGAAAAAACGTAAGGAATCAAAAGAATCCAAGGGGCAGAAGGTTGACACGAAGGCTGAGACGCTGAAACTGTACCAACAAGGTAAAACGGTTTCCGAAATAGCGAAGGATAGAAACTTCACGGTCCAAACGATCGAAGGTCACTTAGCTCACTTTATTGAAAAAGGCATTGTGAATGTCGAAGAACTTGTAAGAAGAGAAAAGATTGTATCAATAGAGGCTATTGCTAAGGAGTTGCCGGGCGGGTCACTGAGCCAACTCAAGGAAAAACTTGGCCCCAGCATCACTTTTGGCGAAATACGCCTGGTTTTGGCCTATCTCCGATACAGGAAAGACGAATCATAAACTCAAACACAGGTCGAACTCCAAATTCTGGACTACGGTTCGAGTCGCAATTGGACTTCTTTCCTTGAAGTCCAGCTCCCGATTTAAAAGAGAAACCAGCCCGTTTAATCACTAATCAATCATTCAACATAATCAATCAACTCACCTTCCCATGAAGACCATAAGGATCTGCACATCACTCGGATTGATTCCTGAAATTCTACTCGCCTGTCCAAGGGTTTTGGGCTTCACCCTGTTCAGTTTCTCCCTTGCCTCGGCCCCAAGAGATATAATACGTTGATAATCAAAGTGTTCTGGTATTTCTAAGTCCTCCAGCTGCCGCATTCGTGCCACCAGCTCCTGTTCCTTATCTATATACACCTGGTACTTTACCTGGATCTCAGCCTGCTCAATCGACTCGGGATTATAGCCATCAATCTGCTCGACCAGCTTTGAACTGTGTTTTATCAAATCGGGCAAACTCACGCTTGGCCGTAATAGGATCTTGGCTGCTTTCTGCCTTTCATTGATCGGGGCGCTGTTTATCTTTTCGAAATAGGGATTTACTTCTTCGGGTTCGACAGCGGCTTCGGTCAGAATCCCTTTGATTTCCTCAACCTCTTTCTTCTTCAGCAGCACTCGGTCCATTCTTTCCTGGCTGGCAAGTCCGAGACGGTAGCTCAACTGTGTCAGCCTCAGGTCGGCATTATCCTGCCTCAACAAGGTGCGGAACTCTGCCCGCGAGGTAAACATCCGGTAAGGCTCCTGCGTCCCCTTGCTGATCAGGTCATCAATTAAAACGCCTATGTAAGCTTCGCTCCTCTTCAGGATCAGTGGTGCCTCGCCCCTTGTTTTCAGGTGAGCGTTGATCCCTGCCATGATCCCTTGGCAAGCAGCCTCCTCGGAGCCGGTGGTTCCATTGATCTGACCTGCAAAAAACAGGTTCTCAACCTGCTTTGTCTCAAGGTTGTATTTCAACTGTGTCGGAGGGAAGTAATCATACTCGATGGCGTACCCCGGCCGGAAGAATTTGACCTTCTCAAAACCGGGTACCATTCTCAGGGCGGCGAACTGTACATCTTCGGGCAGGGAAGTAGAAAAACCATTTACATAAACCTCTACCGTGTTCCAACCTTCCGGCTCAACGAACAGTTGATGCCTTTCCCTTTCGGCAAAACGGTTGATCTTATCTTCTATGCTTGGACAATATCGGGGACCAATCCCTTCTATCCTTCCGGTAAACATGGGACTTCGGTCAAAACCTGTCCTCAGCATGTCATGGACCTCAGCGCTGGTGTAGGTAATCCAGCAGCTTCTCTGGGTCTTCGGCTTATCGGTGTCGAGAAAAGAGAACCCGGTAATCTCGTTGTCCCCCTTTTGCTCCTCCATCTTGGAATAATCGAGTGATCGACCGTCTACTCTCGGCGGTGTGCCTGTTTTCAGGCGGTCACTTTCAAGGCCTAGACTCACCAACTGTTCAGTCAGGCCCTCTGCTGCTCTCTCGGCGACTCTTCCTCCGCCCAGTCTCTTTTCTCCAATGTGAATTACGCCGTTTAAGAAGGTCCCGTTGGTCAGCACTACGGCCTTGGAACGGATTTCATGCCCCAACCCTGTGACAACACCCACAGCCTTACCCTTCTCCACGATGATTCCCTTCACCATATCCTGGTAGAACTCTACCCTTTCCGTCTGCTCGAGCATTTCTCTCCACTTTAGGGAGAACAGCATCCGGTCATTTTGCGAGCGCGGACTCCACATAGCAGGGCCCTTAGAGCGGTTCAGCATCCGGAACTGAATCATTGAAGCGTCGGAAACAATCCCCGAATAGCCCCCCAAAGCGTCAATCTCCCTTACGATCTGCCCCTTGGCTATGCCTCCCATTGCCGGGTTACAGCTCATCTGGGCTATCGTCTGCATATTCATGGTCACCAAAAGCACAGAGGAACCCATGTTGGCGGCAGCTGCCGCGGCTTCGCAGCCAGCATGGCCCGCTCCGACCACGATCACGTCATATTCTTGGAACATAAGGGGCAAAATTATTTGAATGTTCCACGGGGAACATGTTAAATATGAGACCTCCGCCTCTGCTTGGTTTCACGTGAAACATAAAGTCCTACATAGTAATCTTCCTTCTCCCGCATGACCTTGCCGTCCCTCGCACTCTTGTCCTTGTACCCGCACAGGTGAAGTGCGCCGTGGAATATCACTCTGTATAACTCTCTTGAGAACGAAACCTTGAAGGCTTGAGCGTTGTCCCTTACCCTTTCAACGCTTATGTAGATATCCGACTCTACCGCCTCACCTTCCGCACTATACTGAAAGGTGATGATGTCTGTATAGGTGTTGTGTTGAAGGAAATCCTGATTGATCTTCAGGAGGTACTTGTCAGAACAGAAGATGTAATTCACGCCTTCGACCTGTATCCCTTCTGTTTGGAAGAGCTCAAGTATGAACTGCTTTAATCGATTCCGGGCGGGTAGATGGAACGACTCCAGGTAGTTGAACCGTATTTTTTTGGTTTCCTCTTTAACCATAT
>DATDNL010000455.1:0-2282 GCA_036518315.1 Flavisolibacter sp.
GTATCGAACCGTAATGGACTGAAAAACATCAAACAAAGGGCAGGGATGATAAATGCGTCGCTGCAAATTTCATCTTCACCGGCAGGTACAAAGATCCGCCTGGCGGGCCCACTAAGATGAATATATGATTGCAGCTAATCGTTTAAACCTATATCTTCAATTTCATGAACCTGGTAAAGGTTGCCTTGTGCGAGGATAATGATGTCTACAGGGAGAGCCTGGTGCAATTTATCCAGGATACGCCCGGCTTTGTGGTCACGGGTGCATTCTCTACAGCAGAAAACATCCTCGACAGGATCATTGAAAATTACCCCGACATAATCCTGATGGATATAGATATGCCGGGCATCAGTGGTATTGAAGCAACGGGCATAATCAAGCAACATTTCCCCCCTATCGACATTTTAATCCTGACCGTTTATGAAGATGATCAGAAGATATTTGATGCCATTCTTGCGGGCGCTTCAGGGTATCTTTTGAAAAAGACAGAACCTGCGCGTATACTGGAAGCAATAATCGAAGTGCAGCAGGGAGGCGCCTCCATGAGTGCTTCCATTGTGAAAAGAGTCCTTTCCTTTTTCGACCGGAAACAAGCCATCACCTCCAAAGATTATTTGCTCTCCCCGCGTGAATTATCCATTCTTCAATGCCTCGTTAATGGCGATAGTTATAAAATGATTGCCGACAATTGCGGAATCAGCATTGGCACAGTCCGTTCTCACATCAATAACATCTATAAGAAGCTTCACATCAATTCTAAATCTGAGGCCGTAGCTAAAGCTATAAAAGAACGGCTGCTTTAGCGCGATCATATGTTTATATGATTGACTCCGACTGTTAATTACACCAGATTTGCTTTTGCGATTTCTTTCTTTCATACTTAAACCAGCGATATGAAAAAGTATTATCTCCTGCTGCTGATGGCCGGCCTCTGTCTTAGTATAGACAACTTTGCCCAGTTAAGTAAACTCAAAGAAAAGATTAAGCAAAAAGTCGATGACCGGGTAAACAGGAAAACGGACCAGGCTATTGATAAGACATTAGATAACGTGGAAAATTCTGTTGACGGAAAATCCGGCGACCCGCAGAACAACAGTGGCACCCAGTCTACAGCTACCTCGCATGCCAATACTGGAAGCGACGCAACCGGGATAAAAGCCTATTCGAAATTCGATTTCATCCCCGGGGATAAGATTGTATTTGCCGATGACTTTTCCCAGGATGTTGTGGGGGAGTTTCCTTTAAAATGGAATACCAAAGGCAGCGGGGAAATTGTAACCCTCGAGGGGCTGCCCGGTAAATGGTTACAACTGCAGCAAAACACGGCCTACGACTCACCATTGAAAACAAAGTTTCCTGAGAATGCAACCGTGGAGTTTGACCTCCTGGTGGACTTCAAGCAGGACCAACGGGTGCCATCCATTACCCTTGACCTGTTCAGCGGGAAGAGTAGTAGCGGTGAGCTGGCACCCATAAGTTCAGGAGCGAAAATCACATTCCTTCCCAATGGTGGTACTAACGAGGAACCTGATGCTGCCAGCCTTGAAACCTTTGATTCGAAAGGCGGTCGTTATTTCGTTACGGATAATTATGCCCACTATAATGTATTTAGCCGTTTGAATAAGAAGCTCACTCCTGTGCATGTGGCGGTGTGGGTTCAAAAACAAAGAATGCGCGTGTGGTTAAACGAGAAGAAGTTATACGACCTTCCCCAGGCTATAGCACCTGCTGCCGTCCTAAGCCAGTTAAGGCTAGAAACAGGAAGCTATGGCGGGCCATCAGAAAACTATCAATATTATGTTTCGAATTTTAAAGTGGCCGTTGCCGCTCCCGACACGAGAAGTAAATTATTAACCGAAGGAAAATGGTCTACCACCGGGATTCTTTTTGACGTCAACTCCGATAAGATCCAATCGTCCTCCTATGGCGTATTGAAAGAAATAGCAGGTGTGCTAACCGAAAACCCTGGTGTTCATGTCAAGATCATTGGGCACACCGATAGTGACGGTGACGACGGCAAAAACCTGGAACTCTCCAAAAGAAGAGCCGCTGCCGTTAAGGAAGCATTGATCAAACAATTCGATATCGATCCTTCCCGCTTACAAACCGACGGCATGGGCGAATCAAAGCCGGTGGCTGATAATAAAACACCGGAAGGTAAAGCACAGAACCGCAGGGTTGAATTCGTGAAACTCCAGTAATGCAAAGCAGGCTTTATCTTCTTCTTTGTTCTTTACTGCTGTTGATACGCCTGCCGGCTGGTGCACAAACATGTGGGAACT
>DATDNL010000456.1:0-5147 GCA_036518315.1 Flavisolibacter sp.
GGTTATTATCCCGAAGACACAGATATCAGCCGAATACGGGCATATGGCTGTATTTATTGACAGTGAAGGAAACAGAATTGCTTTGCATTCGGTGCCGCCGCAACCGTGATTATTTTACTTCAGCGCTTATTTCAGCAAGGACTCTTTCAATACGAGCCTTCAATGTATGGTAGTCGGTGAAGCCACTTGCCAGCAAGTAGAATTTGGAATCAGTTACCTGCATCAGGACAGCAGGGAAGCCAGTTACCTGAAGCTGCTTTACGAGGGCAAAGTCATAGTAGGCCTTTTCCTTGTACTCTTCACTCTTTAGTTTAGAATAGAAATCCTGTTCGGGAATATTCCATTTGTGAAGCAGATGGCGATAAGCTTCATCGTCCGTAAGGTCGCGGCCTTCGTAGTTAAGAGCATACTGCAGATCCTTGGCAAAGTAGACCGCTTTTTCGGGATAGTATTCTTTAAAGATGCACATGGCAATAGCGGGCTTGGTTGAGTCGGGAAACCAATCCGTTTCATCGGGATGAAAGACATGCCAGAGAAAGTCTTCACCGAAGCGAATGCCTGTTAACTCCTCTACCCTTTTATATGCTGATTGAATGTAACGTGCCATTGGTGCAAAATGCGTGGGCTCTTCGGGCATGATCATACCACCGGATAAGACATCGAATGCGAGTTTGCCTTCATACTCTTCGGCTATTCTGGAGATGACGGGACTGAAGCCGTAGCACCATCCGCAATACGCATCGTAACAGTAATAGATTGTCGGAATCATGATTTGGGTGGATTTATAAGATTATGGGGAAAAGGTTACAAATGAGAGGCCTGGATTTTAATAAGAGAAGATGAGTACAAATGATGGGAACCATTGGACTCATCTTGCTGATTATGAATAAGACTAATGGGCTTCGAGCCAGTTGATGCCTGTGCCTACTTCTGCAATGACGGGAACGCCATTTGGCAAAACCATGGCGGACTGCATACAGTCGAGAATGAGGGGCTGCAGGTCAACTACTTCCTCTTGCAAGGCATCAAAGACCAACTCATCGTGTACTTGCAGAATCATCTTTGATTTGAACGCTTTTTCTTTCAGAGCATGATGCACTTTCACCATTGCCAGTTTAATCATATCTGCCGCAGTGCCCTGTATGGGAGAGTTGATGGCGTTGCGTTCAGCGTAGCCACGAACCGTGAAGTTGCTGGAGTTGATATCGCGCAGCCAGCGTTTCCTTCCCATTACTGTTTGGACATAACCACGCTCGCGAGCATAGTTAATCATATCATCCATATACCTGGTTATTCCTTCAAACTCTTTCTTGTAGTTTTCGATGATCGTCTTGGCTTCCGTTCTGCTGATACCTAAGTTCTCTGCAAGACCAAACGCTCCCTGTCCATAGATAATACCGAAGTTGACGCTCTTGGCTTTACGGCGCATTTCTTTGGTTACTGCCTCTTCTTCTACACCGTAGACCTTGGCGGCAGTGGCTGTGTGTACGTCCTTGCTTTGCCTGAACGCCTCGCACATGACTGCATCGCCACTAAGTGCTGCAACAATTCTTAGTTCGATTTGGGAATAGTCGGCGCTAACCAACACGTGTTTGTCGTCTCTCGGAATAAATGCTTTCCGTATCTCTCTACCCCTTTCTGTTTTGATGGGAATGTTTTGGAGATTGGGATTGTTACTGTTCAACCGACCCGTTACGACGGCTGCCTGGCCGTAGGTTGTATGCACACGGCCTGTCTTTTTATTAATCAGTAGCGGCAGTGCATCGACATAGGTCGAGCGGAGCTTGGTGTATTCGCGATAGGCGAGGATATTGTCTGCAACAGGATGAACGACTGCGAGCTTTCTCAATACGTTTTCGTCGGTTGCGTACTGGCCGGTTTTGGTTTTCCTTGCTTTTGGGTCGAGTTTCAATCTTTCGAACAATACTTCGCCCAATTGCTTAGGCGAACCAAGGTTGAAGCGAATGCCTGCAGATTCGTATACCTGTTCTTCCTGTACTCGTGCTTCTATCTCGAGAACCTTTGAGTATTCGTTCAAGAAGTCAACGTCAATTTTTACACCTTCATACTCCATGTCGGTTAACACCGGAACTAAAGGATTCTCGACTTCAAGGAATACTTTCTCTACCTCGCATTTCTTCATTTTAGGAATGAAGATCTCTTTGAATTGGAGGGTGACGTCGGCATCCTCCACTGCGTATTCCTTGATCTTCTCCAGTTCCACATCACGCATATTGCCCTGGTTCTTTCCTTTCTTCCCAATTAGCTCCTCGATATGTATTGGCTCATAATTAAGGTATTTGGCACTGAGCCAATCCATGTTTCCCTTTCCTTCAGGGTCGATCAGGGAGTGCGCGAGCAAGGTATCGAAGATCTTTCCCCTGATCTCAAAGCCGTACCACTTCAACATGAGAAGGTCGTATTTTATGTTGTGGCCAATCCAAGTCTTGCTTTCATCGTTGAAGAGTTCTGTAAAGCGTGACAAGATTTGTTTAGTAGCCTGTACATCATCCGGCGGAACAGGTACATACCATCCCCTTCCCTTCTCTACCGAAAAGCTTAGTCCCACAAGGTCTGCATCGTTCGCATCAATGTTGGTAGTTTCCGTGTCGAAAGAAATCTCCTGGTGTTTGTTTAATTCATCGAGGAGTGTCGCAAATTCAGCTTCGCTTTCTACCAGTTCATACTCGTGTGGCGTATTGTTTATATTCTTTGCCGGCTGAACTACAGAGATCACTTCTGCTTCCTCCTCGGTTGCGCCGTTGCCACTGAATAAGTCGGCTTGTACTCCTTCAGTCGGTTTCCTCACAGCAGCGCCTCCATCAAACTCGTCACCCAACAACCTTCTGCCAATGGTCTTGAACTCGAGTTCATTGAAGACTTCCTTCAATGCGTCTTTATTCCAGTCTTTAAGATGGAAATCTTCTTCATGGAACTGGACGGGAACGGAAGTAATAATCGTAGCGAGCTTTTTGGACATGACGGCATTGTCCTTGCCCTTCCTAATCTTCTCTCCCAATGCGCCTTTTATGTTGTCGGCATTGGATAACACGTTTTCCAAAGTCTTATATTCGGTGAGCAGTTTGCAAGCTGTCTTCTGACCAACGCCGGCGATACCGGGAATGTTGTCGACTGCATCGCCCATAAGTCCCAGTATGTCGATTACCTGGTCAACAGATTCAATGCACCATTTTTCACAGACCTCTTTGGGGCCCATGATCTCCACTTCTCCTCCTTGGTAGCCAGGCTTGTAGATCTTTACTTTGTCGCTCACGAGCTGACCGTAATCTTTGTCGGGCGTGACCATGTAAACTTCATACCCAAAGGCCTCTGCCTGCTTGGCCAGGGTGCCGATGACATCATCTGCTTCGTAACCATGACTTTCAATAACGGGGATATTCAGGGCGCTGATGATCTTTTTGATGTCGGGTATTGCGGCCGTCAGGTCTTCAGGAGCTTCCTGTCTCTGGGCCTTGTATTCGGCAAAATCGGTGTGACGTTCTGTAGGTGCAGCCGTATCGAAGCATACCGCCATGTGTGTCGGCTTCTGGTTTTTAATAAGGTCGATAATGGTGTTAGTAAAGCCGAATTGTGCGTTGGTATTCTTTCCTTTAGAGGTGATTCTTGGATTGCGGATGAGGGCGTAGTAGGCCCTGAAAATTAGGGCATAGGCATCCAGTAAGAATAAGCGTTTATCCATAGGGGCGAAGGTAGGGAAATGAGTAATGAATGGTGAGTGGTGAGTGGTCGGGAGCGAGGAGGTGGTTGATTATTAATTATTTATTAATTGATTACTGGGTGGAGACTTTAGATCGGCGTGGGGAGAGAGTTAGGGCTGAAGAATCGGGAAGGTTGATTATTGATTATTGATTTATTGATTATTGGGGAGAGGCGTTAGGTTGGAGAGGGGGCAACTTGACTATTGATTATTTAGCATTGATTATTAGGCAGAGACTTCTTGGTTGGCGGCCGGGGGGAGTTGCCGTGAGTTTCGCAGGAGGCTGGGCGTCGGTAATTCGCGTGTAACTTGCCTGTAACTCGCCTGTAACCCTGATGGCCGAGGGCGGTTTTTGGAGATGGGGGGTACGAAAACCAAAATAACAAGCCCCGCAAGGTTGCAGGGCCGTTTAAGATTGGTTAGAAAAGAAACGGGTTAGTAGTAAACTTTTATAGATAAAATCAATTTTCTGCCTGGGCTGAACGAGCTTCGTCCTTATGGGCTTTGTTCAAGTATTGCTCCGGGTTAGAAACGAGAACAGTTCCTTTAACTGAAGCGGTGACTGTATTTCGTACCGGTAAGGTTTGTGCGTTGGCGTCCTTGTGAACAAAGTTTAGGTAAAGTGCGAAGAACAGGAGATTAAATGCAAAGAAATTTAATACTCGAGAGATACGCTTTTTCATACTAATTGGATTTGAATGACGGAACTAAAATAGTCGGCTGTTTGCCAACTTGCAAGCGTAAAAAGCACATTCTTGCAAAATCGAGGGGAACCACTAGGGGAAAACTCGTAAAACTACGATTTCATCTGCTCCAGCTTTTTCTGGAGGGAGAACATCTCATCCCGCAGTCGGGCGGCTTCCATGAAGTCGAGATCGCGGGCGGCCTTTTCCATTTCTTTCTTAGTGCGAGAAATGACTTTCTCCAATTGTGGAATGGTGGTATAGGCCGGCTCGTCCTCGGCCGCTTTGGTAACTATCTCGTCAACAGCATAGGGCGAATCAGGATCGTAGCCCTTAATATCCAATACTGAGGTTTGGGCCATTACCTGTTCTATTGACTTCTTAATCGTTCTTGGGGTAATGTTATTTGCCACGTTATAAGCTACTTGCTTCTCTCTGCGACGGTTGGTTTCGTCAATCGTCCTTTGCATGCTTTCGGTCATGGTGTCGGCATAGAAGATCACAAGACCGTCGACGTTGCGGGCGGCGCGGCCGGCAGTTTGGGTAAGCGAACGTTCATTACGAAGGAACCCTTCTTTGTCGGCGTCGAGTATTGCCACCAGCGATACCTCGGGTAAGTCCAGCCCTTCCCTCAGGAGATTTACACCTACAAGGACATCCACTTTGCCAAGGCGGAGGTCACGTAGGATCTCGACTCTTTCGAGGGCGTCGATGTCGCTGTGAATGTAGCGGGACTTGATATCGAT
>DATDNL010000457.1:0-4362 GCA_036518315.1 Flavisolibacter sp.
CGGTTTGCAGAGCAACCAGTTCAGCTTCAATGCAGCATTGGCTCTGAAAAGCGGCGAGTTCCTTTTCGGCGGCATCAAGGGGTTTAACGTATTCTACCCGGACAACGTTTACGACAAGAAAGAGACGCCCAGGATCTTCCTGACAGGAATAAAGATCAATAATACCAGTGTTGAAGACAACGACTCGTATGTAAGTAAGCGAGACGTTGACAAGATCAACCAGGTCAACGTTCCATATGACCAGGCCATTCTTTCCATGGACTTCGTGGGGTTGGACTATACGGGCACGGATAAGATTAAATATTCTTATTTACTCGAGGGATGGGACAAGAACTGGAATAATGTCGATAATGTACGCACAGCCAATTATTCGCGGCTCCAGGAAGGAACTTACACATTTAAGGTCAAGGTGACCAACTCTGATGGCGTTTGGAGTAACGAGACGGAATTATTAAAGGTTGTGGTATTACCTCCCTGGTACAGGAGCTGGTGGGCTTACCTGCTCTATTTTTTGGTGGCAGCTTCGGCGATCTATGTTTACGTCCGTTATAATAAGCGCCAGGAACGGTTGAAGTATGAAATTAAACTTGCCCGACTCGAATACGAAAAAGAAAAAGAAATCACAGAAAAGAAGATATCCTTCTTCACCCACATCTCTCACGAGTTCCGGGCACCTCTTACGCTGATCATCAACCCATTAAAAGAAATCTTTAAAGGGGATAGGGAACAATATGAACGGAAGGATATTTCGATGGTCTATAGAAACGCACGCAGGTTATTAAGTCTTGTGGATCAACTCCTGTTGTTCAGGAAGGCGGAATCGATCGATCAGCAATTGAGTATCGAGCTTTTTGACATTGTCGAAACTTGCAACGAGGTGTTTCTAAGTTTCTCCCAGCACGCCCATGCAAAAAATATCGCGTTCACTTTTGAAAGGCCCGATCACCCGATCCAGATTTACGGTGATAAAGAAAAGATCGAGATCATCCTGTTCAACCTTCTTTCCAATGCGTTCAAATACACTGCCAGGGCGGGAGCCGTAAGCCTTGCGATCGGTGAAGGCGAAAACGACCTGGCAATTGCCGTAAAGGACAATGGGACCGGAATTGCTGCTGAAACAGGCAACAAGATCTTTAATTCCTTCTACCAGGCAGGTAATTCTCAAGCCGGGTTTGGCGTGGGCCTTTACGTATCCAACAAGTTGGCCATTGCCCACGGCGGCAGGTTATCCTATTCCAGTAAGTTGGGGGAAGGGACAGAGTTCTGTTTAACCGTATTGAAAGGTGATTGTCATTTTCAAAAGGGGCGGACAGTTGCCAGGGCGAAAGAAAGTCCTTCTATTTTGCAGGAGTTGGTACAGCCTGTGGAAGAAAATGGGCGCGAGAAGACGTTCATGGACAATGAATCTAGTGTCATTGACAGACTCAGATCGAATCTGCCCACAATGGTCGTTGTCGACGACGATCCGGATATCAGGGACTATTTAAAGAAAATATTTGGTGAGAAGTTCAATGTTTATGAAGCGGAGGATGGGACTGACGGCTACGAGCTTGTTACAAAAGAGACTCCTGACATTGTGATTAGCGATGTCATGATGAAGAAGACGGGAGGAATAGAGCTTTGTAAAAAGATCAAGGAAAACACCTCGCTGGGACATATCCCGGTCATCCTTCTTACGGCCAGCACGTCGGATGAGAGAAAGCTGCAGGGCATCGAGGTAGGGGCGGAGGACTATATTATGAAACCGTTTGACAGAGATATTTTGTTTGCTCGTGTACAAAGCATTCTCAAAGGCAAGAGCAGGCTACAACAGTATTTCTTTGATTCGGTAACCCTGAACCCGACAGCTAATATCCCGGGGGAGCATAAAGAATTTATTGATACCTGCATTTCGATTGTGGACGCTCATATTGATGACGACCAGTTTACTGTAGAAACCTTGTGCAGGGAAATCGGGATGAGTCACAGTATGCTTTACAAGAAGGTAAAGAGGATCTCGGGACTTACGGTCAACGTATTTATAAGATATATACGGCTCAGGAAAGCAGCCGAACTCCTACTCACTTCGGACAAAACGATCACGGAGGTTACCTATATCGTGGGATTCAGCGATGTGAAATATTTCAGGGAACAATTTTTCAAACTCTTCCAGATGAATCCGTCGGCGTTCGTGAAGAAGTATCGAAATGCCCTGGGATCAAAATCCGTGAAAGCTAACCCCGCCAATAAATAAGTGAAACGGCTTAAGTGTGGCAGTTTCTTCCTTTTTTTACCCCTCTTCTTTGCCATCTCCTGTCATGAAGAGACTGAAATGACCCCCCATTTAGATGATTTGACCCCTGTATGATTCTGGCATTAGTGAGGAAATTTACACACCTGCTTAATCTAAATCATGTCTTTTTTGCAGAGGTTATAATACTTTGGACGCTGCTATATGAGAGTATCTCTTAATTCCGCATTTTCAAAACGCCGCTTAAAACTAATTCCAAACCAAAATAGTGCAATTCATTTCCGGGAACACCTTATGCGTCTGCCATGCATTCTTTTACTAATCTTTTGTCAACCAGAATCATAAATAAGTTGCTTATGAATATTCATTCTTTTCGAAGACTAACTGCCTATTTTTTAGCAATCCTCCTTACTGCTTTTACCAACCTTACCTGGTGCCAGGGTTCGGTGCAGATACAAGGGACGGTTAAATCAAGATCAAATGAGCCTCTGTCGGGCGCTTCCATCAAAGTGGCAGGCCAGGACGTAGGAACTACGACCAACAGCCTGGGGCAGTTTAGCTTGAAAGTGGCTCCGGGGTCAACAATCGAGATTTCCTTCATCGGTTATGAGACGAGGAGCATTCGCGTGGGGAGTAAGACAGAGTTCAATGTCGTTTTAGAAGAAAACGTCAGCAGCAATCAACTGAGCAACGTAGTCGTAATAGGATACGGCAGGCAGAAGTCACCCACGGTGACGGGTGCTGTAGGCACCATTTCGGGAAAGGACCTTGTTCAAACGCCTGTGGCCAACATCACTAATATGCTCGTTGGACGTACATCAGGTGTGAGTGCCGTTCAAGTGACAGGCGAACCCGGTCTGAATACTACCACGATCCGCATACGGGGTGTTGCCACCCTGAACGGCCAGGACCCCCTAATAGTCATTGATGGAATTCAGCAACCTGCCGAACAACCTTACTTATTATTAAATGCGATGGACCCGAACGAGGTGGAGAGCATTAGCGTTTTGAAAGATGCCACGGCCACAGCAGTGTATGGGATCAGGGGTGCAAATGGTGTGATCATCGTTACTACCAGGCGGGGAAGATTGAACCGTCCACAATTCAGTTTTTCAGTGAACCAGGGATTCACAAAAGCCGCTTCCCTTTTTGAAACGGTCAACTCTCATGATTTTGGTGTTCTGCGTAACGAAGCCGTGGCCAATGCTCAAGCTGCGGGAAACAGTAGTTTCAACAACCTGCTTTTTTCGGCTGACGAACTATGGAAGTTCCAAAACAACCGGGATTACACTCCCGCCGAGGTCGACGCCATGACAAATCTGACGGCTGCTCAAAAGGAAGCTTTGAAGAATAGCCCGGCTTTGTATTATACGAGTCACAACTACTACAAAGAGCAGTTTAGCGGAACGGGCAGACAGGCGCAATACAACCTAAACGTTTCAGGCGGTACTGAAAAGGTAAAATACTTCACCTCACTGGGATATTTCCAGCAGGAAGGTATTCTGTCCAATACCAGTTATGGTGGTTCTGAAACGAATCCAAAGTTTCAACGGTATAACTTCCGCACAAACTTCGATATAGACGTCATCAAGAATTTCCAATTGAGCTTCAACCTGGGTGGTCAATCTTCAGTAAGTAAGGTACCCAGTGCGGGAAACAGTTCAAGTGATTTTGCAAACCGTTACCAGGCCATTATCCAGAATATCCTGGAGAACAGTCCATTTACCGGCCCAGGAATTGTTGACGGGCATTTGGTTACCAGCTTTATTGGTGTGGGTGGTGACCCAACCAATCCTTTGGGGGTAAAAGGTGGAACGGGTTACACGCCCTTAGCACAATTGCTAACGGCTGGCACCAGGACCATGTATACTACGACCTTAAACAGTGTAGTTACCCTTAAGCATAACATGTCGTACATAACAAAGGGCTTAGAAAGCCATTTCAGGGTTGCTTATGACGATAGTTATCTAAAAGGGTTTGCCCAGACGAACAGCATACCGCAGTTCAGCGCCATGAGGGATCCCTCAAACCCGGCCAACATAATCTACATTGGTGGCCAGGTAAATCCTACCTCAACAACGGACAATACTGGTAATGGATCGTGGAGAAAGATCTATCTCGAAGGGGCCATC
>DATDNL010000458.1:0-2373 GCA_036518315.1 Flavisolibacter sp.
AATCTCAAATCCATTGTTGACAATAAAGGTCACTGGCACTCCATTCACACTACCCTGCAATTTCAAGGCAGGCTCGGTCGAAGTAGGTGCCGCTTCCACTTTGAACTCCACTTCTTCAAATACACCCGGAGTAATGTTAATAGTACCAACAGTCGACGCAGCCCCAAACAAGTCTACATGTTGGTGGACGTTGGATTTGAACTCAGTTTCATTACCATTCTGCTTTGCTTCAAATTTGATTAGCGTGGCATTCACAAAACCGGAATCCCAGGAAATAGTGGCCATCGTGCGTGCCACCGGCGAAGAGGGATTTACAGCCCTAAGCTGGAAGTCGAGGCCTTGAGACATGGAAGAATCAGCATTCTTCTTACAGCTGGTTAAAGCTACGGCTGCGATTGCGGCGAGGATTATCGTGTTTGTTCTCATAAATTACTTTTTTGTTTTAATACTTATGAGTAAACACAGGGTTCAGGAACGTAACCGTCCTCCCAAAAAATTTCCCGGTTTTTATTCCCGGTCATAGATAGATGAGTCCCTCTTAAATTATCTTAGTCGCCGGTTACATTCTAAACACTCATATTTACTAATAATGGCAGACCGGTCAGAATCATTCAGTGATGCGGAGTTATTGAGAAACCTTTTACACGAGGCGTCGATAGACAGGTCTGTAAAGTTCTTGTACCGGGAGCATTTTGACTTCCTGTCAAAATATGTCTTGAACAATAGTGGTGATTTCAATGATGCAGAGGATGTTTTCCAGGAAGTAATCATTTCTTTCATCAACCTTGTTAAGGCGGGTAAGTTCAGGGGAGACTCTTCAGTTAAAACCTTCCTCTACTCAATGACGAGGAACATCTGGCTGAATGAACTTAAAAAGCGTGAACGTTTACAAGTTCGTGAGCAGAAGTATGAACGAGCCAAAGAAAATAATGATGCGGCTATAGACTTAGCGATCGAGAGCAGGGAAGCTTCCAAACTATTGATGAAGGTGATAGGTGAACTGGGAGAAAGCTGCAAAACCATTTTGGTGCTGTTTTACTTTGAAAATCGTCCCATGAAGGAAATCGTGGACGCCGTTCAATACGAAAACGAACAGGTGGTCCGAAACAAGAAATATAAATGTTTAAAAAGGCTGGAAGAATTGATACGTGGCAATAAGATCCTGTACCAGCAATTAAAACAATTTAGCCATGAGTGAATCTCTACACAGTGATGAACAAATAATAGATTACCTGGATGGCCTCATGGGCACTGATGAACGGGATGCGTTTGAGAGCGAGCTGGCTAAAGATCCCGGGCTAAAGGATAGATTGGAAGACCTCAGGGTTGCCAGGGAAGCCGTAAAACAATTTGGTACAAGAGAAAGAGTAGCCAGTTTGCATAAAGAAATGATGAAGGAACTGAAGCAGGACCGTTCTCCTGCAAAGATCATCAACATGAGAAAGGCCGTTCGCATTACAATGGCTGTTGCTGCCAGCGTCCTGCTGATCGTTGTCGGTGTCAAGATGTTCAATTCTTCAAACAATAGTTCCGAACAATTGTATAACGACACGTTCGTGGATTTCTCATTACCGGTGGAAAGAGGAGCACAACAAAACAACACTATAGTCGAAAAAAATTACGCTGCCAGCAATTACACTGCCGTCATAAAAGACGCGCAGTCAAATACCCTGTCGGGGAAAGACAGCTTCTTAACTGCTATATCCTATCTCAAGACGGGCAACACTACGACAGCGATACAATGGCTCAATACAGTGAACGGGGGCAGTAGCTTTTACCCGGATGCACAATTCTATCTTTCATTGGCTTATCTGAAAAATAAGAATTACGACAAGGCCTTGGAGTTGATGAACCAAATTCATGACAATAGAGATCACCCGTATAATTCAAGTATTTCTTCCGAACTAATTGAGAAGGTAAAGAAATTGAAGTAGTGGATTTTGCCAACCTATGAAGCGCGGTTCCTCCTTGTGGGGAACCTTTTTATTAACAGGAAGACAGTAAGTAAAACAATAATCCCGATAGCTATACTAACTAAGAGTACAGGGAAGGAATGCGATTCGGTGATGTTGCCGATGAATACCAGGTGCGCCCAATAATAAGGCTCTTTCAACCTGGGGTTGATCTTAGGATCGTGAAGGTAATCCAGTTTCGCTTGTTGAAGCGCCCTGTCGATGGACAAACCTTTGTTTAGATAACTGTGAACCTTATTCGTTAGCCATGCAGTGGAATAATCATCTGCCTTCCACAGCGAGGTGATAACATTTGAACATCCTGCATAGGTAAATGCCCTGCTAAGACTCATTACGCCCTCTCCTTTTACCAGTGCACCGGAGCCGGTTTCGCAGGCACTGAGGATCACCAGGTCGGTTT
>DATDNL010000459.1:0-4057 GCA_036518315.1 Flavisolibacter sp.
AATCATTACCCCTGCCAGGACAAATAAAATAGGGGCGAATATGAAGAGCCGGCGTTTCAAAAGCAAGGGATTGAACCTAAAACTATAAAATAGAACACTGCTTTTCTGTTAAAAGTCACCCGGCCTCAGTTTTCTTCTTCCGCCTTTCACTTCTGCAGAGCGCTTTTTCGATTCCAGCCTTTTTTCTTTCGATTGTTTTGATGGCTTGGTAGCAATACGAGCTTTTTTCTTCTTCAGGGCGGAGGCAATCAATTCGTTAACCTTGTTGGTGGCATCTTCTTTATTCTCTAACTGCGTTCTGAACGCTTGAGATCTTACTACAAGGAGCCCTTCCGAGTTGATCTTATTGGAAAGCTTTTCTCCAATACGAAGCTTCTGCTCTACCGAAAGAATTTGAGAGCCTGCCACATTGAAATAAGCAATAACAGCCGTTTCAACCTTGTTCACGTTTTGTCCGCCTTTTCCGCCACTGCGGGTAGTCTGAAATTGTATTTCAGAAGATACATCAATCATAACTATTACACGAATTAAGACGAATTACACGAAACTTCCGCGAAGAACAAGACTTCTGCTATCGCAACCATATCTCTTATGTCACGCTATTTAATGAAACGTCTTGCTTTTCTAAGCATCAGTGAAATCAACACCAATCATCTAATCAGTGATTAAATTCGTGTAATCGACCGTTCACAGTAATTTGCATTTAATAAGTGTAATCTGTTTTCAAATCAGTGTAATCTGTCATTAAATGAGAGTAGTTATTCAACGGGTAAGCCGCGCCAGTGTAACAGTCGATGGAAAAATCACCGGGCACATTGATGAAGGCTTGTTAGTCTTGTTGGGTATAGAAGATGCGGACGGTGATGAGGACATAATATGGCTTAGTAATAAGATTGTTAACCTCAGAGTGTTTAACGACGAGAATGGCGTGATGAATAAATCCGTGCTGGAGGTAAAGGGAGGCATATTGTTGGTAAGCCAGTTTACCTTGCACGCTTCCACCAAAAAAGGCAACCGTCCCAGCTATATTAAGGCTAGTAAGCCCGATATTGCCATTCCCATGTATGAGAAGATGATTGCCCAACTGCAAGCAGATTTGGGTCAACCCATTCAAACTGGCATCTTTGGTGCAGATATGAAAGTCGAACTACTGAATGATGGTCCGGTGACCATTATCATCGATACAAAAAACAGGGAATGAAAAAAGATATCGAAACACGTGAGGAGTTAGAGAAGTTCTTGTGGACATTCTATGAAAAAGCCTTTGCCGATGAACTGATTGGGCGGTTTTTTACCGAAGTTGTTCCATTGGACCTGGATACCCATGTGCCGGTCATTGCCAACTTCTGGGAATCGGTTGCCTTTGACAGACCTAGCTATCGAAAGAATGTGATGGAAGTGCATCAACACATACATCAGCTCTCCAGCATCCGGAAAGAGCATCTTGACCGCTGGGTGAAACTATTCACGGAAACGCTCGCTGAGAATTTCGACGGCCCGAGGGCGGAATTGATGAAACAAAGAGCCCGCTCCATCGCCACCCTGATGGACATCAAACTAAACCACGAGGGGATTGGGAAAGTTTAAAGTTTTCAGTTTTCAATTGAGCGGCGTCACTAAGTAACTGTAAACTATTTTACTTCAATAGAGATAAATTGGCTACCGAGGGCGCCATCTTTACCCACACCCTGCACGTCAATCATAAAATGCCCCCGAACGTCTGAAGTGTGGAATGATAATGTGCTTCTTCCCTGCCCATCGCTAATGACTGAAGGCATCCACGCCAAGGTCATCCTACGATCAGGTTGCCTGCTTTTTCTTTGCTCATCGTTAAGATAAACCGGCGAATAAAATTCACGCCTCAGCTGCAAACCGTTATAGTTGATAGCCAGCACGGAAGGGTCGAGCTCAAATCCTGCAAGGTCTCCTTCGTAAGATTGAAAGCTGACAATGCCGCTAATGATCTGGCTATTCCAAAAGAATTTCCGGGCAACAACATCAACCTGTTTCACTTTTAAAGGATCAAAGGCAATGAGCTTATTTATGTTGAATATCGGTACACCATCCAGCAGGACGAGCGGGTCGGAATCAAAATAATTACCAAAGGGCAGGTTGAAAGTGCGTAGATGAAAGGTGTCGTCCTTTTTTTGAAGCCGCACGTCTGAAACAACCTCTTTTAACACTTCTTCCATCGTAGGAAATCGGGTGTAGTCGTCAAGCCTGAAACTGTAATCAGGTTTGCCATAAAAAAACGTCGTATCCTTCAGCTGCGGCAGCGAATAACGTTCGTTGCGTGCTTCTTGTTCAAGCTGCACATTCAAATAGTGGGCGGTAAGAAGAGACTTCTTTCTTTCTTCAATAGTGAAGTTAGGAAGTATAGGGGCCGAAAGCGGCACATAGGCGTTTTCTACATCTATCTGTACCAAGGATCGGTTTTGCACCGGTTCTACAGTTAACTCGCCGGGGCCATAAATATTCTTAGTGACAAACTGGAACTCTCCTTCCTGGTTGCTGATTGCGTTTGTTGAAAAAAAGCGATTTCCCGGGAATGCAAGATAGGCTGTCAAATTAGGCTCGGGACTACCTGAGACTTTATTTATCGCCTTAGCCCTTATGATCGGCCCCTCGTATTCTGGTAAATATCTCGGCACACTTGAAAAGTCTCCCTTGTTGCTGAAACGCCTCCAGCCATGTACCAACAAGAGATTATCGGTTGCCTCGTCTACTCCTTCTTCGTTTGAAAAATAGTAAGACGGAGAATCAATAGTGCCCTGCAGTTCGGAAGCCAGGTAAACAAATTGTTCTATCGAAGCCGGGTCTCTCTCCTGCAGAGAATCAGACAGGAAGGCCGTAAGTGAAAGGGTAGTGGGCACGGGCGAACCTCGGTCCGTCATCGTCTTCAAATTAATGTTCACTTTCGAACGCCTTTCATACTGCGTTGAATCCGTTTTGATAGTGATCGCAAGGTGATGCCCGGGTTTCTTGAAATACAGGCGCTCACAAACCGGGTTTTGTGCTGCGTCGAGAATGGTAAGCACATTGATCCCTTCGGCAAGCATCGCTTTATCCAACACCCATCCAGCTTTCCTTGTAGTCAAAAATTTTACAGAAGCCTTTTTCAAATTATAGTGTGAACCGACAAGCAAGTAAACAGCCGTACCAGTCAGTTGTCCACTGCATAAACATTCAACTGAAATAGAATGATCTCCAGCATTCTTTACCCGTAAACTATAGCCTTCTTTTTCTGGTGCCGGCAGAGTGGCAACAAACATTTTCCCATCGGGGGGGCGTACAATGACTTTATAATTTGAAGATGCTTTGGCTAGAAAATCGAAGCTTCCCATTCCATAACGCAGTGTTTTGAAAGAGGTAACGGTATCCTTGTTGTTTTCAATGACGTACCCTGTCCCTGCAATTCCCCTTCCATTGGAATCCAAAAGTTCAAATCCCATTCTTGTTGAAAACCCCTCTATAAGGTGCCCGCCTTCGGGAAAAAACCGGATGCTGAATCCCTTGATTTGATCAACTGACGTCCAATTGGGTAAACGTGAAGAGTTAATAATCTCGAGTGCTTTCCGGAAAAAGAACCGGCTATCATTGTTTTTCATCCATGCAGTATAGGCCCTTAGTTCATAAACGCCGGACGCCATCGCACTTGGCAACACGAATGAACCATCACCCTCTCCCGCCGTTAAACGAATCATTGCCTGCAAGGCACCTTTGCCACGGGCATCTATAAGCTCAACATATAGAGCCCTGCTCATGTCCATAAGTGCATTCGTCGCAGCGTCAAGTACATAAGCCTTGAACCAGATCGTCTCGCCGGCGAGGTAAGACGCCTTATCCGTATGTAGAAAAACTTTTTCCTGCAACATCAAATGTTCATCTGCCGGTTGAAGGCTATCCGGTGAAGTTTGCGCCGCTGAACCGAAAACCATCAGGATGAACAAAACAGAAGTTGTGACTCTTCTTTTCTGTATCCGGTAATAATTGATAATAGTGAACTTCATTACCAGAAAGAAGGTTTTTGATTGGTTCCGCCTCTTCTCCTGCAATC
>DATDNL010000460.1:0-2209 GCA_036518315.1 Flavisolibacter sp.
GCTGACTACTTCATAGAAATGCTCGGCATCAGCTTCCATTACCAGAGTATCAGCCGTGGAGTCATCGATACGAGAGATCTTGTGTATTTCCTGAGTGTCATTGTTTTCTTTCTATTGCTCACTAAACAAAACCTCGGAAGAAGATAATGAAACAGAAACAAAAGCCATTGTGGTGGGCCGGTTTGATCCTTGGATTATTCGTTATCAATTTCATCGCATCAAAGGTGCACAGCAGGGTTGACCTTACCGAGGAGAAGAGATATTCTATAACAAATACAACAAAGGCACTCTTAAGAAATCTAAAGAACGATGTCACCATTACTGTTTTCCTCAAAGGAGATCTTCCTGTTGAATTCAGGAAGCTAAGCAACTCCACGCAAGAGTTCTTGAATACACTTAGAGAGACGAATCCCTCGAAGGTTCACTATCAATTTATCGATCCCCAGGATGAAGTTGAGAAAGGCCGGGTATGGGCTGACTCTCTCAAGGCGCTTGGCGCAACTCCTATCAATCTTACAGTGCAGGTGAAGGCAGGGCAGGAGAACAAGATGACCTTTCCCTATGCCTTAATACGAAGTGGTGATCAATTGGACCTGGTGAACTTGTTCCCGGTCAGCAAGCGCTTTCCAACGGTGGCTGAACTGAATAATGCAGAAGCATTGTTAGAATATCAATTTGCCAAAACCATCGACAGAATCATCGAACCAACGAAAGCTTCTGTGGCTTTTGCAACAGGTAACGGCGAGCCGACGGGTGTCAATGCATTCAGTTTGTGGTACACGATCGATCCCGAAAGCGTACCCAGGCAGTATATCAACCCTCAATATTTTGATCCAAATGCGAAGAGCAGCTATAAGCTCGGCTTTTTCGATCTTAAAACCCAAAAAGCCATTCCGCCTTCGTTCAATGTGTTGATGATCGTAAAGCCAACAGAATCTTTCACAGAAGATGAGAAACTCAAGATCGACCAATACCTTATGCGCGGAGGAAAGATCTTGTGCTTTATTGACGAACTGCAGGCGGAACAAGACAGTTTAAGTATCAAGTCGCAGGTAGTGGCATATGAAAGGAATTTGAACCTGCAGGATATTCTTTTCAGTTATGGTGTGCGCATCAATCCCGACCTGATCATGGATCTTCAATGTGACTTCTTGCCTTTTGCCGTTGGGGGCAGTGCTACCAATCCACAATACGAATTCTTGCATTGGAACTACTTCCCACTTTTTGAGACAAGGGGCAATCATGATATCAACAAGAACTTAGGGCTCGTGGCAGGACGTTTTGTGAACTCTATCGATACGATCGAAGTGCCGGGAGTAAAAAAGACGTTCTTACTTCAAAGCTCATCAAACTCAAGAACCATCAGTACTCCTGCATTGATCAGTCCAAATGAAAACAGGAATGCTCCGCAGGATGCATTATTCAACAAACGTGACATACCCGCTGCTGTTTTATTAGAAGGTAACTTCAACTCGTTCTACAGGGGGCGGGTTACGCAGGCTCAGAAGGATAGTTTGCAGGTGATAGGTGGCTTTAAACCGGAATCCGGCAACGAGAGCAAATTAGTTGTAGTGGCTGATGGAGACATTGTCCTTAACGACGTTACCCAGAACGGTCCTCTTCCTATGGGGATGAATTTATATACTGTAGGGTCCCAGTATGAATACCAGTTTGCTAATAAGGACTTTCTATTGAATTGCCTTGAGTACATGACCAGCAAGTCGAGCATTATACAGACGAGGAACAAGGAGATTGTTTTAAGGCTACTCGACAGTCAAAAGGTTGAATCGGAAAAGACAAAGTGGCAACTCATCAACATTGCCCTGCCCGTTATACTCGTAATTCTTTTTGGTATCATCTATCAGCAAGTACGGCGCTACCGCTTTGCCGTAAGACCTTGATGAATCTTCCTTAGCTATCTTTGCCAGTCAAGCATGGAACTATGTCGGTAGAAACGGTAACGTACCTGGTTTTTGGCGCAGTTATCCTGGTGGCGGTATTGCTCGACCTGGGTTTATTAAGTAAGCGGGAAGTAGAGATCAGCATAAGAAAAGCATTGCTCCAAACACTTCTTTGGGTATCGCTTGCCGTTGCTTTCTTTGTTTTTCTTTGGCTTTACGACGGTCAAGTGCCAGCTCTTGAATATATCAGTGCCTATTTGATGGAGTGGAGCCTAAGCATTGACAACATTTTCGTATTCATTCTTATA
>DATDNL010000461.1:0-2347 GCA_036518315.1 Flavisolibacter sp.
GCCAATGGAGCCGTCGAATTCCTATTCGAGGGGCCCACTAACACGGTGGTCACATTTTACACCATGCCCGTTCAGCGAAAGACCGTGAATGGCTCATTCAGGGTTAACAACGATTCGTTTTCTATCAAACAAACCATATACCCCTAATATGAATCCTGTTTTAAGAGGCGTAACCTTCTATCTCTTCCTGCTGCTGATCTTCCGGATCATGGGCAAGCGCAGCCTTTCGGAAACAACGACATTTGATCTCCTGGTACTCCTGGTTATCAGCGAGGTGACACAGCAGGCCATGGTCGATACCGATAACTCCTTAACCGCTGCTGCCATATTGATTACAACCTTGTTGGGTATGGACCTTTTGTTATCACTTATAAAAAAGCCATTGAAGCTGTTTCAAAAGATAGTGGAAGGAACACCCTTGATCATAGTTGATCACGGAAAACCGCTGAAAGAAAGGATGAGTAAATCGAATGTTGACGAAGAAGATGTGATGCAGGCCGCCCGCGTAAACCAGGGTTTGGAAACAATGGAACAGGTAAAATATGCTGTCCTGGAAAAGGATGGAACCATATCAGTTATTCCCTTCGAGAAGTCCTGACATAGGGCCTCTTGACTAGAACGTGGGTTAATAAAGAGTTTGATAAGTTGCTCCGTCCGAGTTTACATTTGCAGTAATGAAACGACTACCAATATTGGTGATGGTTCTTATTTGCGTTACATCGTCTGCGCAAAAGAAAGATAGGTCGGGCGTGTTTTATTTTGCACTGGGCTCACATGTGGCAGGTTATACCAACAGCAATATTCACTTAAAAAGCGAGGGGCAACCTTCGTTTGATTTCGTGATTGAAAAGGTGAAGGGTAGCGATGATAAGTTCCTGAAGTCAACGAATGGTGCGATGCAGTACGATTACCAGTTCGGTTATTATTTCAAAAAGAAAAATTTCGGTATAGAGTACAACTTCGATCATGTGAAATATTTCGCAAGGCATGATCAAAGCGTAAGAACAGTAGGGACCGTAAACGGCCAAAAGGTTGATGAAGTTCTGCCAATAACCACCTACGTCCAGAACTTCGAACACACTAATGGCGCCAATTACTTCCTCCTGAATTTTGTAAAATGGAAGCACCTCCTTGCAAGCAAGAATCAAAAGAAAGTGCTCGACCTCATGTACAAAGCAGGGGCGGGAATCGTGCTTCCGAAAACGAATTCAACCATTATGAACAACCACCGCGACGATACTTACAACGTAGCCGGTTACGTGGTTGCCCTTGAAGGTGGAGTCCGCTATAACATTCTCAAGAATCTCTTCATTGAGTCTTCAGTAAAAGGGGCCTTTGCCAACTACGCCCACATCCTGATTTACAATGGCACCGGTAGTCAGCACTGGTTTTCGGGGCAATTTCTTGTAATGGCCGGTTTCCAGTTCTGATAGGAGTAAAATATTTTTTGTTATATCAAGATAATTCGTACCTTGAAGACATACCTACACTGTCTCCTAAGTTAACGCCTATCCATTTTGGCCCTGTTCTTGTTAATGATCCTATCCCTCTGGACCGCTGACCTTATCTTATCATTCAAAACCATTCGTTATGTTATCCAAAATGTTCCGCTGGTTGAAAGCCAAGTTTACAGGTAAGAAAGTAAAGAGTGTGTTTGATAAGGATAATCCTTTTTTGATCCTCTAATGTGTTGTTCTTTCTTCTTTCTCTATTATTTTATTGATGTGGCGGCTTCTTAGTTGCCGTGCCCCTTTTGTTGCCTTTGATACGTGAATTCTTCCCTTTAAAAGATCGATTGGCTGTAGTTTCTATGCAGACTTGCCGTATGGTGAGATAGATAATTTTTCCCAATTGACTGACGCGCTCGCCATAGTTGGATCAGTTTCAAAAAAATGGCAAGTAAAATTACCTCTTTGGGTTTGTAAATAATATATTCGCAGTACCGAATGTTACTTGGGATCCTTTTCCTACCTACCTGTTAATCTTTCCGGAGAAGAACCATGGTATCCTGGCCGGGAAGTATGATCTCTTTAAGCGGGATGATTCGGGTTGAAGCCAACAGCTATTACAAAAGATTTCGAAGCTTCGTCGTAAGGGCGAAGCTTTTTTAGTTGGACCTATTCATGTTCACCTGATAAAAGTAGTGCGAGAACCTTTCTTCAGCGTATTTGCATGTTCTATTGGCAGAACTTGCAATATGGTTGACAGCGCCGGTACTAAATTGATCGATCAATAACTATTTTGCTTTTAGGGATAAGATGCAGAAGGGTTTGATATACAGCAGGTATTTGCCGTGTGGAAAACGTTGAGCCCGCAAAACTGGCAAGAGGTTTGTAAAAGGAGTGCA
>DATDNL010000462.1:0-11471 GCA_036518315.1 Flavisolibacter sp.
GCGCCTGTCACAGCAAGCTTTTTTACTTTTTCCGGATGCCGAATCGCCAACAACAAGCCATTGATCCCGCCATCACTCCAACCGATCACATAGGCTGAGTCAATTTTCATCTGGTCTAACAAGGCTGCATAGTCATCCGCCATCATCTCGTAGGAAAGGGAGTCAGAAGGATCTTTTGAATTGCCCTGGGCCCTGCTGTCGGCGACAATCACCTTATATTTTTTCGAGAAAAAAGGTATCTGGTTCACAAAATTGCTGATCGACCCACCGTTACCATGAATGATCAGCAAGGGGTTACCACTTCCATAAGTTTCAGCATACATTTTAAACCCTCGGATGTCATAATACTTTCCCGCTGCTTTATTACTACCGTAGGGAATACCTGTCGTGTTTTTCATTAAGCCCTGGAACTCCTTTTCGAAAGCTTGCATGTCGTCCTGGCCAAATAGCTGCAGAGCGCAAATCACTGCAATACCAAAAGTTACTATCTTTCTCATGGCAGAAGTTTTGTTCAAATAAATATCGGAAATTAAACCAACCCATCATTTACAAAATGTGCCTATGGAAGAAGGTATTTTCGATGTAATCATTATTGGTTCAGGTGCTGCTGGCTTGATGGCTGCATTGGAACTGGCACAAGCTGGAAAGAGAATTGCCGTTGTCGAGGCGAAGGACCACGTCGGCGGAAGAGCCCACACCATTCTTGACAGCTGTTTCCAATTGCCGGTGGAACTGGGTGCGGAATTCGTTCACGGTAATCTGGAATTAACCAACCTCTTATTAAAAAAGGCGGGTGCACATCAATACAAAGTCAAGGGAGACATTTGGCAAAACGAAGATGGTTCTCTAAATGAACAGGGCGATTTCATAGAAGATTATTCTGCACTCAACAAGAAATTCAAAGAGCTGAGGGAAGATATCAGTGTCGCGGACTTCATCAAAGATTACCTATCCGCTGACGAGTTTGAAGAAACCCGCTTTAGTCTGAAAAATTATGTCGAAGGCTACTACGCTGCCGATACGCATAAGGCAAGCACCTTCTCCCTGTTCGAGGAACTAAACAGTTCTGATGACGAACAATATCGAATCGAAGGCGGATACATAAAGGTCATTGACTACTTATACCAACAGTGCAAAAACAAAGATGTTGATTTTCTTCTGTCGCAACCGGTACAGGAGGTTGAATGGGCGAACGACCATGTAACAGTCATCTCTCCCCAACATCGTCTTACTGCAAAAAAGGTCTTGATCACGGTACCCATCGGGGTGCTGCAATCAGAAGCGATCCGATTTTCTCCTGCAATTCCAAACATCTTCATTGCCGCAAAAAAATTAGGCTTTGGCCCGGTTGTGAAAACCCTTCTCCAGTTTGATGAGCCATTCTGGAAGGATAAACATTTTACACAGGGTAAAGACCTTCACAAGCTCAGTTTTATCTTTTCAAGAGCTGTCATTCCCACCTGGTGGACCTATCACCCGAAACACGTTGCCATGCTCACCGGCTGGAGCGGCGGCCCCAATGCAGAAACTATAAAAGATCTTAGCAACGAAGAGATTCTTTTAAATGCGCTCCAATCCCTATCCGAGATCTTCGGAGTCAACAACTCCCTTCTTCAGCAAAAACTAACTGGCTGGCAGGTGGCCAACTGGGTCACTGATCCATTCAGTTGCGGTGGTTATTCCTACGAGGTCGTTGATGGCAAAAAAAATAAACAGGTGCTCAGGCAATCGGTTAACAATACGATCTATTTTGCAGGAGAAGGCCTCTATGACGGTCCTGAAATCGGAACCGTGGAGGCAGCCCTTAAGACAGGCAGAGAGACAGCCTTCCGCATCATTGCCGAACTTTAAAAACTAAACCGGAAGCTCCCAAACACGCCGAACCTCTGTGAGTTCACATACGAGTGGGCCATGGGCAATGGTCTCCAGATCAGGTCGAAACGCAGCACTTTAAAGATATTATCTACTCCCGTCCCAAGCTCAAGGTAGGTTTTCCCATTAAGCGTTTGAAAGTTCAGCCCACTGGCAGCATTCAATGCATAATTCTCTGGCGACAGCCTGCCCCACAAGGCTTTCGCTGTCCAAAATTGCCTGAACTTCAGTTTCCTGGTGAGCGGTAGGTAGCGGAATAGGCCATTACCGAAATTATGTTCAACACTCACACCCGCATACCGGTCGTGAACGTATTCCCATTTGTTCATCAGGTTGAACACGTAAGGATAATAGTAGTAGATCTCGTTACCCGGCGCTACGTCCAAAAACAGGTAGGGCAAGGTGCCGAAAGTCCGGCCCGCAAACACATTGTAGTAAAGACTCCCCAATGGTGGAATCTTCTTCGTGTTATGTATATTACCCGAGATCTTCGAATAATTGTAACTACTTCCCAAGACACCCGGCACGCCCTTCGTCAAATTGAGTTCAACTATCGGGTAAGGGCTCCCGAGACTGGTGCGGTAAAACGTATTCTCAAGAAACTTCTCCAGGTAAGCAAATCGGAGTCGAACAGAAACTTCGAAACTATTCAATGGACTGCCCTGTCCATTCTCGAAATAGATCTTAGGGGGCAGGTTTTTTATGGGCGTATACTCCTTATGCGTTACCGCCGGCATCACAGAAAAACCCGAGGCCCATTCCTTAAACACTTCCACCCTCTGCTGCTCCAACTTGATGTATTTTACAGGCACTCCCTGTTTCCGGATGGCCAGCGCAAATAAGTTATCGGAGCTAATTTCACCAACATACTGTTGGTTGTAATCAAAGTCGTTTCGGTACTCACCGTATATGTACATCCGCGGGTGCCGTTTGAATAGGTACATCCCGTCCATCTCACCCTTCCACTTCTGATCGCCAAAACCATAAGCCAGGTATCCATGAAGAATCGTGTACTTCTGCCACTTGCTGTTCGTCCCCAAATCGAAACGCAAACGTGATCCTTCAACAGAATTCACGTAGTACCAGTTCTGCCACGGTCCGATCAAAAACTTTCCAACCGGCAAATACCCTGTACCTATAAAATTGATCATTCTTGTATATCGCTGAAAGGCAGGAAGGCTTAATAAGGTATCAATCATTTTATAAACCTTCTTTTCTCCCTCGGTCAGATCTTCTGGCCTCGACTGGGCCCAATAATCTTCATTCTTATAGGAAGCACTGGGTGGTAATATTACCTCCTCCTTCTTCTTGTTTTTGACCAGTTCTTTCACCACTGATGAATCGTTTACAACGATATTCTGGTAGGTGGTTGTCTTTCGTCCAATAAAAGCAATACTGTTTTTCCCAATGGGATTCACGTCAACGACAAACTTGTCCTTCGCCAGGAACCAGGTGCTGTCATTGATCATCTGGTATTCCTGGATCAGGCTAAGTTTCTGAACATAATTCACATTGGCACTCGCGTCCAGCCGGAGATTCATCTTCTGAATGGCATAAGTGGTATCATGCACCCAGCAATCGCCTTCGAAGGTATTCGTCCCCTTGTGTTTCGGTGAAAACAACAAGTGAATGATCCTCTTGCCACCAAGGTGCTGCGTATCTGCGATCTTGTAGTTATAATAATCTTCAGAATTATCTGCTATCGGGCTGATAAACAGTTTGTCAAATACGGGAATAAAATTGTCGTAGAAGTTCACGTTCTGGTCCATTCCACCCAGTAACTTGGAAACACTTTCGTTATTTACCCCAACGGTGTTTACAGCCTCAAATACCTCCCTACGCTTAACCGGGTTCTTTTGGTAGTAGTAGTTCGAAATCGCCTCCGTGAGGTAAGCCGGCAAAAAACTGACACCTTCAGCGGTATCAACATTTTCAAATATGAAACTGAACGGCTTCAACAGTTTCATCTGGGACAGCTTGTCCTTGTTGATATTCTTTAAGTCAAGTTCAAGCTTATTGTACAACTGGTAGGAGAAGTTATTAAACCGGTACCTGTCGTTCATAGGCTTGTGGGCGATAATGCGCTTCCACAGAATATGTGCCCTGTTCACCTTCACTTTCAAAGTTACCGCAGCGATCATCTTGCCCCTCACCATGTTGGCAGTGATCCTGAGCGTGTCGCCCGTAACTGCTGAAAAATCGATGGGTTGAATAAAATCCTGGTAACCAACAGATGTGATTTCCAACGTATCCTTACTATGAGGACCTTGCAATAACCAAAAGCTACCTGAGGAATCGGCCAAGGTGCCGCTCTGGGCTATTCTGAATCGGACAGAGGCAAAAGGTACAGGTTCAAAACTGTGTTCGTCCCGGGCAATACCGACAAGCACCTTGCCCTGCCCAAAGACAGCCGACATAGTGCTGAAACATATAATGAATAATAATACACTTCTCAATGGATTCACAGGACGTTTATGACCTCGCCCCCAAACATATAACAATACCAACGTAGATTTCACGTAAATCTGCTAAAATGGTATGAATTTTTCACAGGATAAATTAAATAATATGTTATGAAAAGAAGTAGAAGCCAGGACAATATGCAGAACAAATCGATGCCCGGCCATCGGCCCGTGCCTCAAAATAAAGATGACATCGACAGTCGTAGCAACGAGGAGTGGGATACAAAAGGCGACGATGTTACCCACAACCAAAAACAGGTTCACAGCGACAACAGTATGAAAAAAAGGAAAAACAAATAGAACAGTCCCGCCCCCAGGCGGGATCTCTTTTCCTATCAACAAACCTTTAGCCCTTTTACCCCGTCAACACCCAATTCAAACAACTTAATAAGCGTGTCAACCCAAACTCATCGGTTACAGACAATCTAAAGGCGGTTGCAGACAAGGTACTTGCTTATCTCGCTACGACACCCCGGTCCGCCAGTTCTTTCAAAAGATTTTTGCCTTAACTTTTATAAGGCAAACTACTGCTATGACTGCAAAAGAAATTCTCTCCCGACTAAAAGATATGGGCACCGAGAACACCCGTCGAATTCTTGAAAAGCACGGTGCTCCTGCGAACCAATTTGGAGTTAAAGTCGAAGACATGAAAACAATCCAGAAGAAGGTGAAGAAGGACTACGCCTTATCCCTTGAGCTTTACGACTCGGGCATCCCAGATGCACAGTACCTCGCGGGACTGGTCGCAGACGAAACGAAAATGACAAAGAAAGACCTTCAGCATTGGGCCGAAACAGCAAGCTGGCACCAGATAAACGAATACACCGTCGCGTGGATCGCTGCAGAAAGCGACCATGGTTGGGAACTCGGAGTTAAATGGATCAACTCCAATAAGCCCAACGTTCAATCCTCAGGTTGGTCCACATTGGCGAATCTTGTGGCAATTAAACAAGATGAGGAATTGAACACTAAAGAACTGGACAACCTTTTACACAGGGCTCAAAAAGAGATTCCGACTGCTGCCGACCGCGTGCGCTCTACCATGAACTTATTCATCATATCGGTTGGAGGCTATGTGAAACAGTTGACTGAAGAGGCCATGAATGTTGCAAAATCGGTTGGACATCTAAACATCAACATGGATGGCACGACCCGTAAGCTATCGTTCGCGCCCGACTCTATCCAGAAATTAGTTTCAAGGGGCTACAAGAAGAAGAAAGAAGCACGATGCTAAAAAAAATCCCGCCGAACGGCGGGACTGGTTTTCAATTACGTGTAGTAATACAGGCAATTGAAAAATGACGCTTGTAAAAGTCGTTGACTAAACAAATCATCAGCATTATTATCCCCAATTACTGTGCCAACAACTCAACATTCCAGGAACCCTCAACCCTACCGAACGAGCTGGTTAGTAGCCTACTGTTATTCTTAATTTCGACTGTTTCCAACGACCGCTACAATAATACACAAAGGCATGGTTTTCGTTCCATTACCCTAAAGCTTATATTATGAAAGAGGAAACGAAACCAGAAAAGAAAATCAGTGAGGAACGTAATGCTCACGATAAACAGAGTGGTCGCGAAAACATCGAACCTTTGGAAAAGAAAGAAACAATGGAAGAAAGGGCCAAAAGAGAAGGCTGGACCGATACAGTAGAATCGCACCTCGGCATCGATGAATAGCATTATGTTCTGTGGACCACAATGAACAATGCATTGTAAGAGGAGGGAGCCTCCTCTGTTGGAGAATTATTGATTATTGATTTATTAATTATTGGCTAGTGTCTAAACTTCGAAACAGTTCCTTGGTTTGGAAGCATAAAAAGACAATGGGCTGACCATGCCATCAACCGAAGTCTCGGAGAGCCTGCCACATCAAAACAAAAGCAACTCCCCAATACTCAGTAATCAGTATTAAATAATCAACTCGGCTAGTTGCCATAGACGCTCGGTCTTCATCTCATCATCTCCAAAAACACAATACCCTATATTTGTCCATCAATCTATAGCTGATGAATCAACCATTTGAAGATTTTGAGGCCAATCTCGCCGGCGAGGAGGGCAAAACGGAGGAAACAAAAACCAGTTGGTTTAAGCGTTTGAAGAAAGGCATCACCACGCCTTCATCCGAAAAGAAGGAAACTCCCGAGGGATTATGGACCAAATGTCCCGAATGTAACTATATCTGTACCGTAAGCGATCTCAGGGAAGCTCTCTTCGTCTGCCCCAAGTGCGGTTATCATCACCGTATCGGCAGTAATGAATATTACGAGATCTTATTTGACAATAACGACTACACTGAACTTTTTGATAACATCCGGTCCAAAGACTTTCTGGGTTTCACTGACCTAAAACCCTATCAGCAGCGACTCGAGGAAACCTGGTCTAAAACAAGCCTGACCGACTCCATGCGGGTCGCAACAGGAAATATCGAAGGACGCGGAATCGTAGTCGCCTGCATGGATTTTGAATTCATCGGAGGATCGCTTGGAAGTGTCATGGGAGAAAAATTTAGCCGGGCTGTCGATTATTGCATCGAACACCGCCTTCCCTACCTGGTTATCTCTAAAAGCGGCGGTGCCCGTATGATGGAAAGCGCTTTTTCGCTAATGCAATTGGCCAAAACGAGCGGTAAGCTTTCACAGCTATCGGATGCAAAGCTGCCCTATATCTCCCTGCTAACCGATCCCACTTTTGGTGGCATCTCTGCTTCCTTTGGTATGCTGGGAGATTTGAATATTGCCGAACCGGGAGCTCTTATTGGTTTCGCGGGTCCAAGGGTCATCAAGGAGACTATTAAAAAGGACCTTCCTCCTGGCTTCCAGAGAAGTGAATTTATTCTTGAACACGGATTCCTTGACTTTATCGTCAACAGGAAGGACTTGCGACAAAGAATGGCAACTATACTCACTTTGTTCGCTCACTAATTCATTCATTCAATCTTCTCTTCAGCTCATTTCGAAGATTGGAAGTTTTATAGCAATCGATTAATCCGTCTGACCGTAAAAACCTGGTTCAACCGGTCTGCTGAAGCCACTGCCTATGAATTATCAACTGTGAAGCTTTACTAATGGAAATCAAAAACAGGCAGGCATATTTCGAATACTTCTTCGACGATAAATACACGGCTGGAATTGTACTCACGGGCACCGAAGTAAAATCACTCCGCGAAGGCAAGGCCAGTTTTAACGACAGCTATTGTATCTTCAACCATGGAGAACTTTGGATCAAATCATTTCATATATCTGAGTACTCCCACGGCACTGTAAATAATCACGACCCCATTCGGGAACGAAAATTGCTATTGAACAAACGCGAACTAAAAAAACTCCAAACAAAGATTAAAGAGAAAGGGTATACCATCATTCCATTGCGCTTATTCTTCAATGAAAAGAACCTGGCAAAAGTGGAAATAGGCTTAGGTAAAGGAAAGAAACTGCACGACAAAAGAGAGACCATTAAGCAAAGGGATACCGAAAGAGAGTTAAAGCGTTACGTCAAATAAATAAACAAGCTCCATCCTGCATGAAAAAGGTCTTATTGCCACTTCTATTCTTCATTACCCTTAGTTCTTCTGCTCAATCGGTTGTTGGCTACTGGTACGGGACGGCCAACGTCGCCGGCAAGAGTTCTACCAACAACTATATGATCGAGCTGATTGTGAAACAAAACCAATCAGCCGTGCAGGCAGTTATGAATTGCTATTTCAAGAACACCTTCCGCAGTATCAAACTAAATGGCAACTACAACAACCTCAAAAGAGAATTGACCCTCCTGGATATACCAATGCCCTATTTCGCCTCCACCGACCGCGTGCAGGTAGATTGCCAGATGCAATTCATTGCCTCCCACCGTATTGCAAAAGCAGGATCGAACCTCACCGGCAGGTTTGTTGGCCAGGGCGACTACAAATACACTTGCCCCGATATCGTCTTTGACCTCAAGCTCAATACCGACGCCGGCAACCAGGATTCAGTGCTCCTGGCTCTTAAGAACTTCAAAGAAACCTATCAACTCTGGACTCCATCTGCCACCGACACCGCCGTGCAGGCAACTGTCATCGAAAGGAAGATCGAGAACCCAGTCATCAACCAGGAGTATCAGAAAAGGGAAACGGTTGTACAAAGAGAAATTGAAGTCGCATCCGATTCTGTAAATGTTGATTTCTATGACAATGGTGAAGTGGATGGAGATTCCATCTCTGTCTTCTATAACGACAAACTGCTCGGGGCAAACCTTATGTTGAGTACCAAGTCAATTCACATGAATTTGAAACTCGACACAACCAGGGAATATAACCAGCTTGCCATGTTTGCCAACAACCTTGGCAGCATTCCTCCCAACACGGCCCTGATGCTGATCTCCGACGGTAAGAACCGTTGGGAAGTGCGATTGACGAGTGACCTTGGGAAAACAGGAGCCGTTAAGATAAAACGAAAGAAAGAAACAAGCACCACTAAATCTCCAGGCTAAATGGGCTTCGTCTCCGCAATAATGTCTTTACGTTCTATTTAAATAGAAAAGTCTCAACAAAACGTTGAGACTTTTTATTATCATCTAATGACTTAGGTTTGATTGCTACGAACTGATTCTCACTATGAAGAGCCCGTCCCGATTCCGGCCGGATCACAGTAAACCTTAAAACAATTCAGGCTGCTTCGCGTCTTCCTTCACCTCCCACTCCATCATAATACTCTTACTGAAGTCGACCAGCTTCGCTCCCACAGCCTTCCAACCCATCACATCCACCATCTTCGCAATCTTGAACTTCGCCTTTCTTACCTGCGAACCCTTTCCCGAATTAACAATCAGTATCGGTTCTTCTTCTGTAGACACAGCTTCAAGAATATTGCCCTTACCTTCTTTGATGAACAGGAACTTGGTACGAAGCGTTGTCGTTTCTATCTTGAAGCGCTTCACATTATACTGAAGTTTGTCGTTGTCTAAATAAACAGCACTTATGATTCGTTCCGGATCGAACTTCTCTACGAGCATCACCTCTTCGGGGTTGAAACGCTGCGTCAGTTCCTGGTCCGTGATCTCATACGTTCCATCGGTATAAACTACCAGTACCCTGTCCTCGGCATCAAAGTCACCAAGCTCAATTCCCTTCCCGTCGTGATTCAACCTTCCAAACTTGTCATCAAACCAAAGCTTGATACTTCCAAGTGTCGCTACGCCCGCCTCCTTGAACTTCACCGACCGGATCGGGTACTTGGTTACCTGGTTACCCAGGCTTCCGCGGCTCTTTATCTCCTGCTCCTCAAAATAAAATTCAAACTCTTTATTTCTTGCCGTACAACTGGGACTTAATACAACCCTTACCACTTCGGCTTCACCATTCGGATTTACGGACAGGTAGTGCACTTTGCTCTTATCATGTCCCTTGGTAAGATCGTATTCTTTATCACGAGTAACACCAGTTACATTAAAGCGCTTGGCATACGAAACTCCTGAGCCTCCATCCGTATAAATCATATTATACGTCGTACGCTCATCACCTTTCCGGAACACCGCCGCATGCAGAATATCTTTTCCGATGAACACCTTGTCCTGCACCTTCACCACCTTCATGATGCCGCGTTTGGTAAACGCGATGATATCATCAAGGTCCGAACACTCAACAAGGAATTCATCCTTACGCAAGGAGGTTCCAATAAATCCTTCTTCCCTGTTAATGTATAAACGCGTATTGGCGATGGCTACATGTTTCGCTTCAATCACCTCGAAAACCTTGATCTCCGTCTTGCGCTCTTTTCCCTTTCCATACTTCTTCAACAAAGCCTCGAAATACGCAATGGCATAATCGTTCAGGTTTGCGAGGTCATACTTCACCTGCTTTATCTGCCCCTCCAAATCCTTGATCTGGTCATTCAGCTCGTCAATATCCAGCTTATAGATCCTTCGAACCGGCTTCTCAGTCAGCTTAAGAATATCTTCTCTCGTGACCGCCCTCCTCAGCTGTTTGGTGAAAGGAACAAAAGCTTTATCAATAGCGACTATTACTTTTTCCCATGTCTCATGTTTCTTCTCGAGTTCCTTATAGATTTTTTCTTCAAAGAAGATCTTTTCCAGTGAAGTATAGTGCCACTTCTCCTGTAGCTCGCCCAACTTGATCTCGAGCTCACGCTGCAGAAGGTTCTTCGTATTGTCGGCCGAAATCTTCAGAAGTTCATTGACGCTAACAAAGTTTGGCTTCTGGTCAATGATCACACAAGTGTTCGGCGAGATCGACACCTCGCAATCTGTAAACTTGTACAAAGCGTCGATAGTAATGTCGGGCGAAATACCCGCGGCCAGGTCTACCTGTATCTCTACTTCAGCCGCCGTATTATCCGTTACCTTCTTGATCTTGATCTTACCCGCGTCGTTTGCTTTTACGATGCTATCCATCAGGCCGCTGGTGGTCACTCCATAAGGGACGCTCTTAATCACAAGCGTCTTCTTATCCACCTCTTCAATATGGGCCCTGACTTTTACCCTTCCACCACGCATACCGCTGTTATAATCACTTACATCAGCCATGGCACCGGTTGGAAAATCCGGGTACAGGTCAAACTTTCTTCCTTTCAGATACCTAATAGAAGCATCACACAGCTCGCAGAAGTTATGGGGCAGGATCTTCGTCGCGAGCCCCACAGCGATACCTTCGGCTCCCTGGGCCAGCAACAAGGGGAACTTAACCGGAAGTGTAATGGGTTCGTTCTTTCTTCCATCATAACTCAATTGCCAATTTGTTGTCTTCGGATTGAACACAACCTCTAGTGCAAATTTGCTTAGACGTCCTTCAATATACCTGGAGGCGGCCGCATCATCACCCGTCCTTATATCACCCCAGTTACCCTGTGTATCGATCAACAAGTCTTTCTGACCCATGTTCACAAGCGCATCACCAATCGAAGCATCACCATGCGGATGGTATTGCATCGTCTGGCCAATAATATTGGCCACTTTGTTGAAGCGCCCATCATCCATCTCCTTCATCGCATGAAGGATGCGGCGTTGCACCGGTTTCAGACCGTCTTCCACTGCCGGAACCGCACGTTCCAGTATGACGTAGGAAGCATAGTCCAAAAACCATGTTTTATACTGACCGTTAATACCGTGATCATTTTGTACGTGCTCGTAATTCTTGTTT
>DATDNL010000463.1:0-3594 GCA_036518315.1 Flavisolibacter sp.
CAATCTTTCTACGATTAAGTTTGCCAACGTTATTGTCGGAGGTAACTGGAAAAGATATGTACTGAATTCACAAGGCACCTTATTTATTGACAAACCAGGTGATCCAATAACTTTTGGCGAACTCGGAGCGTACGCGCAGGCAACCAAGAAAGTTATTGACAGGCTCACTCTGTCCTTTTCGGGGCGATATGATAAGAATGAAGATTTCAAAGGGCATTTTACGCCGAGAGCTACCGCGTTAATTGAAGTTGCAAAGGACAATAACATTCGTCTTTCTTACCAAACGGCCTATCGTTTCCCAAGTACACAACAAAAATACATTCGACTGGATGTTGGTGGGTACGAGATATTGGGAGGTTTGCCTTGGGTAATGGACTACATGCAGGCAAATAAGTATCCTGTTTACGAGTTGGTTAATGGTGTGCCTACTGCCCCTTACGTTTATAAGGAATTCAAGCCTGAAAACATGAAGTCTTTCGAGGTTGGATATAAAGGGTTGATTGCCGACAGGTTCTTTATTGATGCCTACAGTTATTTCGGTGAGTATTCTGACTTCCTTGTGCGAAACTCGTTGGTACAGTTAAGGCCGGCGGGAACTAAAATATTCTCGACTGTGGTTAACAGTAGCACCAAGGTGAAGACACATGGTTTTGGCCTGGGAGTCGATTACAGGTTGCCGCGCAATTATTCTGTTTTCCTGAATGGATACTCTGATGTTCTTACTGACGTTCCAGTGGGTTTTGTTTCCTATTACAATACGCCGAAGTATAGGATGAATGCAGGCTTTGCAAATGCCGGTTTGGGCAAGAGGAAGTTGGTTGGCTTTAATATGCTTCTCCACTGGCAAGATAAATTCAATTCCGATGGTGATTTAGCTACCGGTCCTGTTGATGCCTTCACAACGGTGGATGCACAAATAAGTTACCAGTTAAGGAAAATGCATTCTATGGTTAAACTGGGTGGCACTAACGTCTTCAACAGTTACTATAAAAACAGTTATGGCAATCCTGAAATAGGAGGCCTGTACTACCTGAGTCTTGCATTTCATCTCTGAAAAATCATCACTCTCTTCCAGGAGGGAGGGAGTGATGATTTGCTTCTTTTTTAAGCAGAATCTGCAAAGTTTTTGCTACACCCGGCTTAAGGTGGCAATTTCTACAAACGTTTGAATGAATACCCAAATCCGATGGCAAAAAGCGCGCTAACACTCGTTTTAGCTCGATAAGTCAATTTGAAAACGGTGCCTTGCGCGGTTAGCTTGCAAAGCAGACCGATTTGATAATTCTTAAAACGTTTATTATGAAAACTTCTACATTTTTAATAGCAATTGCGACAGCCCTTGTTTCTTGTACTCACGTGTATTATGCTCCCAACACGGCTAATGCGCCCCTGCTTTCCCAAAAGGGGGAAGTAAGACTGAACGGCTTTTCTTCAGGGGGCTACGATAGTGAATTTACCGGATGGGAAGTCCAGGCAGCTACGGCCGTTACCAAACATGTTGGAATAATGGCAAGTGGAATGTTTGTTGGAAAGACTGAAGAGGTCTCGAGCGGGTCTAATTCACACATGGAATCCGGAAAGGGCTCATATGGGGAAGTTGCCGGTGGTTTGTTCACTGCCCTTGACCCAAAAGGGAAGTGTATTGGAGAAATCTATGGGGGAATTGGTTCAGGTTCAGTAAAGAGCACTTATGAAGGGACCCAAGTTTCGAATGTTGGTATTACTAAACTGTTTCTTCAACCATCGCTTGGATTCAAGACGAGGTATTTCGAGGCGGCTTTCATTCCGAGGGTCAGCTTTTTGAATTGGAAAGTAAGGTCCGATAATCTTCCAGGCGGTGAGTTTGGCGAACTAGCACCGATTCGACAAAACCCAAACCTGGTGCAATTCGAGCCTGCGTTTTTTATCAGGGCAGGCGTTGAAAACGTCAAATTGCAGGGATCTCTGTCGTTTTCCGACGTTCACGAATATTATCCTATTGAAAGACTTACGTTAAGCTTCGGCGTTTCCATTGATATTAAGCCTAAAAAGAAGTAAACTGCGGGAACTCTGAACCCTTTAATTCTCTGCTTAACAGGAACCCGTCAATCCTTAAATTTGCGCTTCATTTGAATGAAGTATGCAGACACCACATTTATCGGAGCAGGAGCTTGTACGGCGTGAAAAGCTTGAGGAGCTGAAAAAGCTGGGTATTGATCCATATCCCGCTGCTCTGTACCCTGTAAATAACTATTCGGCGGATATAAAGTCGGCATTCCGGGATGACCATCCGCATCAATTTGAGCATGTTTGCCTGGCGGGAAGAATTATGAGTGTCCGGGATATGGGGAAGGCGAGTTTTGCCGTTTTACAGGACTCTCAGGGGCGCATCCAGATCTATGTTCGTAAAGACGATCTTACGAAAGATGGCGATTCGAGCCTGTACGATATTGTTTGGAAGAAATTACTCGACATTGGTGACTTTGTGGGTGTAAAAGGATTTGTTTTCCGGACAAAAACGGGAGAGATCTCTTTACACGTCAAGGAACTCACATTTTTAGGTAAGTCACTCAGGCCGCTGCCCATTGTGAAAGAAGCAGAAGGGCAAACATTCGATGCGGTTACAGACCCTGAGTTCAAGTACCGCCAGCGCTATGCTGACCTCGTGATTAACCCGGCGGTGAAGGAAACCTTTGTTAAAAGGACGGTGCTCATGAATTCCATTCGCGAGTTCCTGAACGAACATGGAGCTTTAGAGGTGGATACACCTGTCTTACAAAGCATTCCCGGTGGTGCAGCCGCAAGGCCATTCATTACACATCATAATGCTCTGGACGTGCCTTTTTACCTGCGCATCGCCAATGAACTATACCTGAAGCGCCTTATCGTTGGTGGGTTCGACTGGGTGTATGAATTCAGCCGCAACTTCCGTAACGAGGGAATGGACAGGACACATAATCCTGAGTTCACCATTTTGGAGTTCTATACGGCATACAAGGACTATTTGTGGATGATGAACGTGACGGAGCGCTTGTTGGAGAAAGCCGCTATCGACGTGTGTGGCACGACGGATGTGCCGGTGGGAGATAAGATCATTTCGTTTAGAGCGCCATTTAAAAGGATCTCCATCTATGACGCCATAAAAGAACATACTGGTTTTGACGTCAGTCAAATGGATGAAGAGCAACTGCGTGATGTGTGCAGAAAATTGCATCTCGGTGTTGACAATACAATGGGAAAGGGAAAGCTGATTGACGAGATATTCGGTGAAAAGTGCGAAGACCATTATGTGCAGCCTACTTTCATTATTGACTACCCGGTGGAAATGAGTCCGCTTACAAAAAAACATCGTAGTAAGCCAGGACTAGTTGAGCGTTTCGAGTTGATGATCAATGGGAAGGAGATTGCCAACGCTTACAGCGAGCTGAATGATCCTTTAGATCAGCGTGAACGGTTCGAAGAGCAGGTGCGATTGATGGAAAGGGGCGATTTGGAGGCAATGTATATTGATCATGACTTCTTAAGAGCGCTGGAATACGGGATGCCCCCTACTTCCGGGATAGGAATCGGAATTGACCGTTTATGCATGTTGTTGACGAACCAGGCTTCGATACA
>DATDNL010000464.1:0-5691 GCA_036518315.1 Flavisolibacter sp.
CATTTGGACCTAGATTGAAATCTTCCGGTCTCTTGCCGTTGTTTCCCAAACTCCTTTTACGTTACCGTCTTCAACCACGTAAGCCTTTTCATACAAGGCACTAGTGGGACAAATATGGAAGGGCATACCATACAAAACGTCACCCACCTTGAACCGGCGCGGCCCCGATGTCTCCAATACCAGGTGTTCTTCGCTTTGTCCTACGGGTTGCCAATCTTCAGCATTGAGAAAGTAAACGCGTTGCGATAGTGGATTCTCCGCTGCAACGGATTTATGCCCAAGGTCAACACAGATCCTGTTTTCGCTAACAACAGAGATAACACGGCTTACTACCAGGGCTGCAGGCAGGAAGGGAAGATCTGGAAATGCTTCCTCGTAGTTCCTGTCCCAATAGACAAACGTTCCGGGACTGCATTCCACTTGTTCCCTTTTTGCATGGATGCCAAATGTGGGCGAACCACCAAGGATCATAACGGGTCGCGTAAGGCCGCTTATCTGCAACGCTTCTTTTATTGCGTTTGCCACTTCATAAACTTCATCAGCTCTTTGTTTCCGAATTTTCAGATCGCTATCGTTGATATGCCCGTCATAGGCATGGAGGCCAACGGGTTTGATGCCCTGCAAAGCGGCGCACTCCTCATACGAGGTAAGAGCCCGTGAAGGCACAACTCCTGTGCGATTCATACCGACATTTATGTCGAGGAATACGTCCACTGTTACACCGGCTGCCAAGGCCTTCTCTGCAAGGGTCCGCGCCGCGTCCACGGAGTCGACAAGGCAACTGAAATGAGTGACCGGGTACATCTTGATAAGGCTTAGCAACCTTTCGATCTTTGGACCTGTAGGTTGATAGGCCAGCAAAACATCCGGCGCGCCTTCTTTTCCCAGCATCTCCGCTTCGGCGATGGTAGCGAATTTAAACTTGCTGATACCCGCCTTCAGCATCAACCCTGTCACCGCGGAACTCTTATGCGTTTTCACGTGTGGCCTCAACCTTGATTCATCACCGATTATCTTGATGGCGAGCCCGATATTGTGCAGCACTCGCTCCTTATAAATCAGCAGTGCGGGGGAATCTGCCTGATCCATATTTTCCACCAGGAACCATTCTTTAGTCATAGCCTACGTTCATGATTACAGGTTTCAAAGATCGCAAAAGCTATGACCCGGTCAATTAGACTGCCCTGGTAAGCAACAGGAGCCAAAAACCGGCACTTCTCCTTTCAAAAGGTCATCCTGGCGAAGCTGAGTGGGCCACGTAGGTGACTGTAATTAAGCGGGATATATCTTAGGACGAAATGCTCTTGCAATCCTCTGAAACTTGAGTAATTTTATGGCCGCAACCCTATGCGTTGTCGATCCGATCCTAACGATGAGAAAAACCGTACTCACCATATTCGCCTGTCTTTTTATTCTCTTGTCGCGTTCCCAAAACACGGATCTTCCAGGTCCCACACCCAATTTACAAACACTTCCTTTGGGCAGCTATGTGATTGCGATGGACAACAGTTTGCAGGTGAACAGCACGGGTGATTTCAATTTAAATGCCTACGGTCTTTTGGTCTACCTGCTCAACAACAATGTGCATCTGAAATGGTCTATAAAAGCAGGGAAGGCAAAAGATGGAACTGATTTTACGGCAATGGTGGAACAAATAAAGCCAGGCTTAATAGCAGGTGGTGTATCCCGGAACTTCAAGGCAGGACCCTTCGTGATCTTCGCAAGCGACACTGCAGGAGTGGGTGCTTTGATTGATGCCTTTTATTCTTCGGCCACTTTAACAGGCGCCAATCGTCCGCAGGTATACCGCTTGACGGCGGCCGCCAGCAACGTGGACATACGGTATGATCTTACCGGTTTCAGACCGAAAGCGGCCATATTAACGGATGGTGGCAACCAGGCCATTCACCTTGCCTACATGACCACTGCCTCCATTCCATCTGCAAACTATGCCACTTCAGCCGGGACTGATCTGCTTAGCAACTGTTTCACTTTTGCATCGGAACCTCATAATACCAAAACGGGAACAACCGTAAACAATGCCATCAGTGCCATCAGGGATTTTGTGACCAAGGGCGGCAACTTCCTGGCCCAGTGTGAAGCGATTGACAATTATGAGAATAACACGCTCGGGCGTTTTCAAACCACCGGCGGCCTGACGATTGCGAATGCCAACGTGGGAACCACACTTAATTATAGCAACCCTGACCTAAGCTTTTCGCAATACGAGGGCAGCTATGATGCCAGCAGCGGTGGTAGTTTAAAGAACTGGAAATTCGTCGGAACCACGATCAACAATGAGCATAACCACGCTACCGGGACGGGAACAAACGCGACGGTCATCGGCGCAAGTGTTGCAAAGCTTTATTATGATAAGGGTGGACTGGTGTTTTATGTAGGAAACCATTCTTTCACCACCAGTACGTCTGCAGGTATCAACGGCATTCGGATGTATATGAATGCATTTCTGACGCCCTCCAATACCAATTGCCCTGAACTTTTATTCAACCCGCTGTCCATAAAACTGGTGCAGTTCAATGCTGATAACAGGAGCGGTAAAACGAATCTGACGTGGACCCTAAGCGGTAATGAAATGGTGCAACAATGCTCCGTAGAAAAAAGCATCGACGGAATATTCTTTACCCCCGTCGGCATAGTATCTTCTACCGCGAAAAGCGGGCAGGAGTCCTATCAATTTCCGGATGCACCGGCCGATAGCAAAAAATATTACAGGATCGCCATCAAAGACAAACAGGGCAAGGTTCAGTACTCACCTATTGTGTCAATAAGTGGAGGCATTCAAAAGCAAGCTTCCTTAAATGTGCTCGATGCGGCAGACCGCGATGGTTTGCTTGTAAGTTATTACAGTCCCCAAAATGATGTTGTTAAGCTGCGGCTCTACACGTCCTCCGGCTCAATGATCTATTCAGAAGCCTTCAAAATTGTGGAAGGAACCAACATTCTTTTCATTCCATCCAATGCTGCGAAGAGCAACACACTCTATTTCATAGAAACCGTGAACGGCAATGACGTCAGCATCAAAGCAAAAGTCTTCAAGTTATAATAGGCGCAAATTCCTGGAAGGATTGGCTAAAGGCAGAGTTGTTATTACAAAACTTGTTGTGCCATTACCCAACCTTTCCATTGAATAGATATCCCACCAAAGCAGTTAAGCCCATTGCCACCGTTCCCCAAAATGTAATTCGAATGATTGCTTTTCTTATGCTTGAGCCGCCGGTTTTGGCCGCCACAACACCTAAGATTATCAGGAAGAATAGCGCAAAGCCATAGAGAGAGATCCCGATAGTTTTTAAAGGCAAAACAAGGCTTACGATAAGTGGCAGTATCCCACCCAAGGTAAACGAAGCGCCGGAAGCCAATGCAGCTTGTATGGGCTTGGCCTGGCTGATCTCGTTAATCCCTAACTCGTCTCTAACATGTGCTGCTAATGTATCGTGGCTTGACAGTTCTTCCGCCACGAGTAGCGCAGTGGTTTTTTGCAGGCCTCTTTTCTCATAAATCTCGGCTAATCGCTGTAACTCTAATTCGGGCATGTCCCTTAATTCCTTTTTCTCCCGCTCTATGTCGGCCTTTTCTACGTCGGTTTGAGAGCTCACAGAAACATATTCGCCGGCGGCCATTGATAAAGCACCGGCTACCAAACCTGTCAATGTTGCCAGGATTATGGGCTGTCGCGTGTCGCTTGCGGCGGCGACGCCAATAGCAAGACTTGCGGTAGACAGAATGCCATCATTTGCACCAAGAACAGCTGCTCTGAGCCAATTACTGCGGTGTATATAATGCTTTTCTAAATAATTGTCCAGCGATTCAATTTTTTTATTCATGCTGCCTGCCCATTTCAATTGAAGGGCTAAAGATAGCTTAAGGCTTCCCAGTTAGCTGAATATTGCTGACTGCGGAGGCTATCGTTTTATTTGTCGACAGACGAGCCTTACAGGACAGGGCTCTCTGTTTCAATAACCTTTGCTCCGTATGAAGCTTTGGCAATTTCTATGTCTTCGGTAACACATTCACAGGTGAGGGTTCTTAGCTCCCGGTTGACACGGAGCCATAAAAGGCTTATGCTTTTTCTAAACATCCATAAAGTATGAGTAGTAGGAAATTGCAGGGTTACGATCTTCATAATTATTTGTATTGACTTGCCTTAAGCAAAGATGAGCTAGTTATTACTACTAATCATTACAGGATTCTTACAATCAGTTACATTATTTACTGTGGGATTCTCATGTCTGCAAGGTAACTGTTTGTGCGCTGTGATTTGCCGTTCTCTTTCGCCTTTTGGACTGAGTGTTTATGTCCTTTGCTGGGCTTTCTGAGGTATAAGTACTTTGCGTGATCATATTCACGGGTTAGAGGTTGCAATACGAAATGCTTTTAAATTCTTTCGTTTTAGTCTCGAACATTAGTTGTTAATACACGAAGTATATTACCTTTTCGTCGGCATAAAGCGTATGTAATAAGACAAACACCGCCCACTTTACCGCAGGAAGTGTTCCATTAGTTTGACGACCCTAGGTTGTGTTCCGCGCAGTTTTGGGGATGCACGCACCCCACCCTCGAGATACTTGTATAACTGCTATCTTTCAACAGTAGTATCGCAGGCAACAACGGGATCAGTTAAGGCGTTCATATTCCTCGACTATTTTACTGCCATCCTGCCAAACAAGGTTTGCTGATAACCATCTTTACCTTTAAAACTGAGTTTCAGCTTTACCGGTGTATTGTTTGAAGCTTCCTGACCGTAATGTGAGGAACAGACTCTATTATCTGCCTGAAGGACTTGCCGTTTATTAAAAGTTACAATTTATTGGACGGTAACTCATTTTGCATCTACTAATTTGTTTTGGTTGCGAACCCTGTTCTACTTCAATGTTAGATCCGGAAAATACAGGCAGTCAGCTCCATGCCTGTATTGGAATGAAAAGGTGTTCTTTAACTGAGGCTTGCCTCTGTCAATTTTGCTGAGGGAAGTCCAACAGACTTTTCAACATTTACTTCATAGCAAAAGTTTTCAGCAAACTGCCCTGCGTTCTTGTCAAGAAATTGCTGGACTTCCTGGACGTCTTCGGCCTCCCAAAGGCAGGTACCCATTTTAGCATCCTGTGAAGGATAGACACCAATTACTTTTAAACCGGCCGGAAGATCTTTCGTAGTTTCTTCTGCAGCCGACCAGAAACCTTCAGGGTCGCTGATGTGGTGATGCGCAATGATCAACATGATTATTAATTTTTAGATAAAAAAAACGATTTAGAAACAGGGAACAAGAAGTCTTCTGAAAAAGTAACGGGGTAAGCAGGAATAGGAGTAAGCTACACCAAACTAGACTCGTTTCCAAATCTATTTGTCGCAACCGAAATTGCGCTCATGCATATATGTTAGGATAATAAAACATCTGTCCAACTCACGTAGTTGGAGGTGTGCGGATCCGCGCGGTTTACCGGGAGTTAGATGTATCACTTAACTTATACAACTCTGCAGCAGATACTTAATTGTCTCTTTACTGTATAACTTCACGATTGAAATAACCCAAGTTGAACCGGAATTCATTTCTCCAGAAACTTAATGAAGCAAAAACGTGGGATTTCATCATCATTGGTGGAGGCGCCTCGGGTCTCGGCGTTGCTGTTGATGCTTCGAGCCGTGGCTATTCAGTGCTGCTTTTAGAACAAT